>NZ_JAUBTV010000016.1:0-110206 GCF_036705145.1 Microcoleus sp. B5-D4
AATTGATGGTTTGTGGAACAGGCATCTTGCCTGTTCCTAATTTTCAATAACAGGCAGGATGCCTGTTCCACAAGAGAATTGATGGTTTGTGGAACAGGCATCTTGCCTGTTCCTAATTTTCAATAACAGGCAGGATGCCTGTTCCACAAGAGAATTGATGGTTTGTGGAACAGGCATCTTGCCTGTTCCTAACTATTCGGTAACTACAAACTGTTACCTGTCAGCGCTGGGCGAGAATCTTTTTTGCGAAATTGCAAAGTGTTATTTTCGCAGTCGATCGCAATTGTATCACCCTCCACAAACGCATTTTCCAGAATCTTGTTAGCCAGCGGGTTTTCCAGCTCCCGCTGGATAGCGCGTTTCAAGGGACGAGCGCCGTAAACCGGGTCGTAACCAACATCTGTGATATGGTTTTTCGCCGCATCCGACAGTTCCAAAGTAATTTTTTGCTCGGCCAACAAACGCTCGATCCGCTTCACTTGAATGCTGACAATTTGCCGCAATTCGACCTTGCTCAAAGTGTGGAACAAAATTATCTCGTCCACCCGATTGAGAAATTCGGGCCGGAAGTGCGATCGCAGCGCTGTCATCACCCGTTTTAACATCTGTTCGTACTCTTGGTCTGTCTCCCGGTCTTGAGTCAATAAATTTTCATTTTCGCTCTTGTTTTCAGTCTTGTTTTCACTCTTACTTACACTATCAACCTCAACTCGCTGGGCCGACACCTCAACAGTACCATCGGCAGCCACTTTATAATCTGTCTTTTGACTTGACAAATCTTTCGTTTCCTGCTTCCGGCTAGCAGGTTTTTTGACGGTTTTTTCCTTCTTAGTAAACACGTCTAAAATGTGGTCGCTGCCGATATTGCTAGTCATCACAATTACGGTATTTCTAAAGTCAACCACTCGACCTTGAGAATCGGTAATTCTGCCGTCATCCAACACTTGCAGCAAAATGTTAAATACGTCCGGGTGCGCTTTTTCCACTTCGTCAAACAGCACTACCGAATAAGGATGTCTCCGCACTGCTTCCGAAAGTTGTCCCCCTTCATCGTAACCGACATATCCGGGAGGAGCTCCTACCAACCGAGAAACGCTGTGCTTCTCCATGTATTCCGACATATCGATGCGGACGATCGCATCATCGCTGTCAAACAAAAACTCCGCCAACGCCCGCGCTAACTCAGTTTTTCCCACGCCTGTGGGGCCCATAAACAAGAAAGAGCCGATCGGCCTCCCCGGATCTTTCATCCCCGCCCTAGCGCGCCGAATTGCCGCCGCCACGGCTGTTACAGCTTCCTCTTGACCGATAACTTTTTGGTGCAAGTGTTTTTCCAATTGCAGCAATTTTTGGCGTTCTGATTCTAACAACCGATTAACCGGAATGCCCGTCCATTTAGCGACAATTTCCGCAATATCGCCCTCAGTAACTTTTTCCCGCAGCAGGGAAGAACCTTGAGCTTGCTGTTTCAAAAGTTCCGCTTCTTTGGCTTCGCGATCGCGCACCGCAGTTTCCAACTTGCCATACTTTAACTGTGCGGCTTTATTCAAATCGTAAGCCCTTTCTGCTTGTTCGATTTGGACTCGCAGTTGGTCTTCTTCTGCTTTCAATTTATTGATTGCATCCAACAACTGCTTTTCGCCCAACCACTGAGAGGACAATTTTTCCTGCTTAACTTTTAAAATGTCAATCTCAGAGGTGATGCGTTCGACGCGGAAGCCGAGCCCAGGGGCTAGAGCACCTTTGCCTTCGCCCTCGATCGACAATTTTTCCATTTCCAACTGCATCACCCGGCGGTCAATGCCTTCCAATTCCACAGGTTTAGAAGTAATCTCCATTTTCAAGTGGGCGGCTGCTTCATCTACAAGGTCGATCGCCTTGTCCGGCAAAAAGCGATCGGAAATATAGCGAAAAGACAGAGTTGCAGCAGCTACCAGGGCCGAATCAGTAATTTTTACCCCGTGGTGGCGTTCGTAACGGTCTTTCAATCCGCGCAAAATCGAAACAGTATCTTCAACGCTGGGTTCGCCGACAAATACTTGTTGAAAGCGGCGTTCCAGTGCAGGATCTTTTTCAATATTCTTGCGGAATTCGTCAAGAGTTGTAGCGCCGATGCAGCGCAATTCGCCTCTCGCCAACATGGGTTTTAACAAATTTCCCGCATCCATTCCCGAACCGGAACTGCCACCGCCACCGGTGCCGACAACCGTGTGCAATTCGTCAATAAATAGGACAATTTGCCCGTCGGAATCGATAACTTCCCGCAGAACAGATCGCAATCGTTCTTCAAATTCGCCCCGGAATTTTGCCCCAGCAATTAAACTGCCCATGTCGAGGCTAAATAGCTGGCGATTTTTCAAAGATTCGGGTACGTCGCCGTTGACAATTCGTTGGGCTAAACCTTCGGCGATCGCAGTTTTTCCGACTCCGGGATCGCCAATTAACACCGGATTGTTTTTTTGGCGGCGGGAAAGAACTTGTACCACGCGGCGGATTTCCTCGTCGCGGCCGATTACTGGGTCGAGTTTGCCGGCTTTGGCGGCTTCTGTCAAATCGCGGCCGTACTTGCTGAGGGCGTCGGAGTTAGCTTCGCCATCTTGATCTTGGGCTTTAGCGTTGCTGCGGCTGCCTTTTCCCGTTTCGGAATTTTTTTCTTGGGCTTTAGCAGTGGCGCGGAAAGATTTGATGGCTTCTTCGAGTTTTGGTCGATCGAGTGTACCGGCTGGGGGTTTGCGATCGTAACCGGGGCGACCCGGCGGGCCGTCGCCTTTTGTCAGCAACCTGCGGCCGACTCGTTCGTCTTCTACTAAGCCAATTAATAAATGTTCAACGGCGATAAAATTATCTTGCCAAGTCGCCCTGGTGGCCTCGGCAACATCTAACATAACTTCTAAGCCGCGACCGAGGTATAGTTGGTCAGCGTTGGCAACTCTGGGCTGTCGTTTGGCAAAAGCATCTAACTGCTGGGCCAAGCGGGGGGCATCGACTCCAGCTTTGCTGAGAATGCTGTTTGCCTGCCCTTGCTGTTCGAGAAGGGCGATGGCTAAATGTTCAACCTCTAGCTGCTGATTGGCAAAGCGGCGGGCGACATCCTGGGATTTGACAATGGCTTCCCAGGCTTGATCTGTAAATTTGCTAGGGTCTGTTGGCTGCACGTTGGTTCCTCGCAATCAAGGGGATTCCTGTTGTTATCCGTTAATACATCGTCTCACAACCATCATAATCTTTAAACAGGATTATGAATTTATGAGTGCGGTTAACTAGGGCGGAAGTTGTGGCCTAATTGACCTGTTGCAAAAGCTTACAGTTCACAATCCTCCCGAAATTTGGTGCGGTCAGACCTACTGTGGCGATTCCCTTCGGGATAGCTTCCCTCGCCCGTACTTATAAAAATATTGCCAGAAACAAGATTTTTTATCTGCTGAGACTTATGCTATTTCCCACTTACCAATTTCTAGTTTTTTTCCTAATTATTTTTAGCCTGATCGTCTCTGTGAAACCCCAAGTCGATTTGTATAAAATTGTCTTGTTAGTTTCCAGTTTATTATTTTATTCCTTTTGGAGTTTTGACTTTCTCTTGCTCCTCGTTTTCTCTACATTTTCTAATTATATCATTCTCCGGGTTCTCTGCAACAGTAAGTATAAAAAACTTGCTTTAATCTCCGGCTTAGTTTTCAACATTGGCTATCTCGGCATCTTTAAATATTGCAACTTCTTTGTAACTTCCTTATTTGAGGTACTGAACCAGCTACAAATTCCAGCCAACTTTCCAGTTTTGCAAATAATCGCCCCCGTCGGCGTGTCGTTCTACACTTTTAGAATGATTTCTCATTTAATCGACTGCTACCAGCAAAAAATCCCTTGTCCGAATTTTGTAGACTATGCCGCCTACATTACCTATTTTCCGCAAATTGCCTCCGGGCCAATCTCGCGAGCTCGCGAATTTTACTGCCAGCTAAATTCACCGAAAAAATACGACTATCAAATTGAAGAAGTTATAGTTTTGATTTTGTCGGGACTCTTCAAAAAATATACTTTAGCCAGCTTTTTGTTTAACTTCACTGACTTGCCCTTCAAAGTTCCCCAGCAGTACAGCAGCATCGATTTAATCCTCGCGGCAATTTCCTATTCCTGTTTAATTTACGTAGATTTCAGCGGCTACTCGGATTTAGCCAACGGCATCTCCTGTTTGCTCGGTTTCCAACCCATTGCCAACTTTAATATGCCATACCGATCGCTCAGCCTGCAAGAATTTTGGAAAAGGTGGCACATCAGTCTTTCCGAGTGGCTGAGGGATTACGTTTACTTTCCCTTTGGCGGCAACAAATACGGCAAGTTGAGGAAGTACGTAAATTTACTGATGACAATGGCGATCGGTGGATTGTGGCACGGCGCAGGTTTAAACTTTATTTTCTGGGGAGCAATTCACGGTTTAGGATTAATTGTCAACCATTTATGTAAAGATATCCCCCAAGCTATCCACTTTAAATTAGACTATGCCTTTCCCCGATTTTCTAAATTTTGCAGTTGGCTGTTAACATTTAGTTTTGTTACTTGTAGTTGGGTATTTTTCGGCACTCCCAACTGGGAAACTGCGGTGAGTTTTTTTGAAGGAATTGTCAATCCTGCTGTAGCCACTTTTCAATTTAACTTTTGGCAATTGTATTTAGTAATTGCAGTCATTGGCGCGATCAACTTGTGGGGCGATCGCATCTCCCAACTATTGCAAACAGTATTGTCATTAAAAAACATTTTCTTTCGGGTTGTCTTAGTTTCGCTGCTCGTCTATACTATCTTGATGTTGGGGCCTAGTACCGTTCCGCCTTTTATTTACTTTAATTTCTAATAAATATGAAAGACCGGGAAATTTTGCTGATTGTTACTTCTGTCATTCTCACGTTAATATTTTCAAACTTATCATTATTTCTAAAAAGCTTTGCTTCAACTCCTTTCGCCAGTCCAGAAATCAAAGAAGCAGCGCGCCTGATCGAAATAGATGGTTTCAGAAAATCAGAACAAGATTTTTGGAGCAAAATTAAAGATATTAACTTCGATAGCCTCCCCCAAGAACCAGAAATTCCTCCAGTCAAAACCGAAACAAAAGCGGCCGTTGAACCCCCAAAGCCTGCTAATGCTAAAAAACCCACCCCTGCTAAAAAACCAACCCCAGCTAAACCCAAACTAACCCGACCTTATCGCAGATTTTTATTTATTGGAGATTCCGTAATGTTCGACTTAGGAATTCAACTCCAGTACACTCTTAAGAAAAAATACAATATCGCCGATACGAAAATTGACTACAAGGTATCGACCGGCTTAAATCGGATAGATTATTATGACTGGTATGCCAGAACTCGCCAAATTATTAATAATTACCAGCCGGATGTAGTGATAGTTTTGTTTGGAACCAATGACCGTCAAAATATCATTGATTCTCAAGGAAAAGGCCGGGCTGTTATGACGAAAGAATGGCAAAAAGCTTATCAAGAAAGAGTTGAAAGATATGCCAAGTTACTTGATTCGTCATCCGTGAGAAAAGTGTATTGGGTCGGTCAATCGCTACCTAACAAGTCTTCGTATCTCAAAGCTTTTCCCATTATGAACGATATTTATAAAAGTGCCAGCAAATCTTCATCCAAAATCGAATTTATTTCTACTTGGGACACTTTTGCACAAGCAGGAAGATTTGTGCCAGTAGTTGCTAATAAATCGGGGAAGCGAGGCTATGTAAAAAATAATGACGGGTTGCACTTTACCTCCCACGGAGCTCTGATTATCAGCGACTTAATCGTTGACGAAATGGTCAGGGACAAAATCTTAAAACTTCCGACAAAGAAATGACTATAGTAGGTTGGGTTTTCTGACCAAACCTAAAATTGTGACTTTTGATCGATTAGTGCAAAATTATATATTGAGTTCGGGACGCAAATTAGCATTGCTCAACCCGGTTTATCAGAAAAATCTGGGCTTTATTTAGGAAAAATTTACTCGTGAAACCGGGTTTATAACTCCCTAGGCCTCCCGGACTAATATTGACAAAAAGCAGCAGTAAATGTAATGCTGAATTCAGCATCAAACAACGCCGTCCATATCTAGTAATTGTCCGGGCGACAAATTATGACGAGCAATCTGTGGAAACTCGATCGCCCTAGCATCCCTGAGTCAAAGGGGTGCAGCGGCATAGCGGTAGTCTTCACTCTCACTAAATATACTCAACCTTGGCAAAGAATAAACCTAATTGAAAAAATCCTGCAACAGTGCGGCATCGAGCCTTTTGCTGAAGTTGTGGGCGTACCGAAAAGCAGAATATTTAGAGAAAATATACCGGAATCCGTCAGAAAACCCCATCCGAATTTACTGTTTCGCGCTTTGGCAATTCAGGCATTGGGGAAGGTGCGAGAGGGGCACAGATCAAGTGAGAGAACGCCTAGCTCAAGTGATTTTAGCAAAAATCTGCTGGCGGCGCTAGAACAGGAAGCGCTAGGGGGATCGACTCCTTTAATTCGGTGGTCTGCGGCTGTTAGTATTAAGTCAATTTGGTTGGATGAAGCAGGGCAACGACAAGGCAAGGAAGGTGCTGTCAATGTCACAATCAATGCGGGGGAAATTGAGCGGCGGGTTGTAGAAGAGCAAATTAAAGTGTTAACAAGCAACAAATTTGCTTTGGAGGACAGCAGCAGAAATGACAGCCACAAGGAATATGAGAATTGTCTCGATTTTTGGGTGTACGGGCCTAGCTGGCTGCTGCCGAGTCTGTCAATGGATTGCGACGAATATCTGTTTTGGATCGATCGAGTATTTGCGGCGATCGCACTTAGGGGCCCGTACAAATTGAGTGCCGAAAACGATGCAGCGGTAACAAACTTTTTGGAAGTTGCAGAAAATAATTTTAATGACTTGGAATTCTCCAAAATACTTGCCAAAATTTTTGAGTTCCTGCACCACCCGGAAGCGAGAGTTAAAAATCTAGCTACAATTATTTTAGAACCTTACAAAGACCAGCTAGACCGAAAATCGGCGCAGATTATGACAGCGCTTGTATATAAATTTAATGTAAAATATCAGCCCTTAGAATCTCTGACTCTTCCTGAAATTGAGGAGTACAAAGCGTCACTGTATTTCGGTAAAATGGAAATTGACGACTTGTATGGTGAGGCTTTGTCGCTGTGCGGCGATCGGGATGTCGAACTCGCAAGTTTATTGTCAGCTAAACAAAGGGAATCCCAAAATACTCTAGAGGAGCATATCAACAATCTCAGCAAGTTAGTTAAGTCAATCATAAATTGCCAGAGCTTGTTAGATGCTAATAGAGAACTTTTGTATTTGACTGTAGATCGGCTGGAAAAATGGGATTACACTCTAGACAATAAACTGGCGGCGCACCGTAAAAAAATCCAAAACCTGAGCTTGGATAAAAGGACACCCGAGCAGTGCATAAACCTCGACAATGAACTCAATTATATCAGAGATGCTTTGCAGTATACTGTGTATGAAATCACCTCAAATATTAATAGCCAAATTAGAGAGTTAGAACTTTCTGCGTCCAAAAATAGCAAGACTGCAACAGATATGTTTAAGTGGACGTGGCTATTATTCAGGGTGGGGTTTTCAGTAGGGCTGTTTTTGTATTTATCGGATTTAGTGATTAATTGGATATTCGGGGTCAGCTACACAAGCGAATTTCTAGTTTATTGGACTATTTTATTTAGTGTAATAGTAGTATTTTTGTTAGTATTATCTGTATTTTTTTCGGGGATCGCTGCTTTAGACAAGCGCCGAGAATCTAAATTAATTCCTAAATTTGATAGCTTAAGCCAAATAGGCAGCAGTTTTTCTATATTGTGGCAAAAAATTTATTTGCAACAGTTTGTCCCGTCGGTGCGATCGAATCAGTAGGGTGCGTCAGAACCAGAATTTCAACTTAACTCAAAAAGTTTGTTTCTGACGCACCCTATTAGGACTAGGAGGAGGAACTCTAAGATGCGGTTGTTGCTGCTACTTTCTGGGTGTTGCTACCTTGATTTGCCAGTTGAATTAATTCAACTTTATATCCATCTGGATCTTGCACAAAAGCGATGACTGTTGAACCGTGCTTCATCGGGCCGGGTTCGCGACTAACTTTACCACCGCGAGCTTTAATTTCTTCGCAAGTACCGTAAATGTCGTCAACGCCGATCGCAATATGACCGTAAGCATCCCCCAAATTGTACTCTGTGACGCCCCAGTTGTATGTTAACTCCAAAACTGTAGTGTCTGATTCGTCGCCGTAGCCAACAAAAGCCAGAGTAAATTTACCCTCTGGATACTCTTTTTGCCGCAGTAATTTCATCCCCAGAACCTCGGTGTAAAATTTGAGGGATTCTTCCAGGTTGCCGACTCGGAGCATCGTGTGTAGTAGTTGCATTTAGCTCACTCCAAATTTCTTAAGCTTTCATCTATTTTAGCCATATCTTGCTGGAAAAAACCGCCTCGGCAAAGTTTACCTGGTTTTAGCTGGCTTTTTCCTGAACAAAAACCACCATAATTCTAAACCAATTAAGGTCAATCCGCCTGCTGTTACGCCTATTTTTAAACTTAACGGCTGTTCGATATGCCGAAATTTAGCGGTTGAATTAGCAGGAGGGATTGATATTTGATTCGCTCGAACTCCCGATGCAATTCCGAGCATAATTACTAAACTTCCGAGGCTTCCTAAGATTTGACGTTGGTTCAACATTTTTAATTAAAATTTATCCTAGTTTATGCAAGAGATTTTGGTTAATAAATCGAGGGATTGTGCGCCTTTGCTACCAGGAATTTTAGGGAAACTCCTAATTTAGCCACTAGATTTGGCGTGAAAATTCCGCAACCGCAAAGCATTAGTAAGTACAGAGACTGAACTAAAAGCCATTGCTGCACCGGCAATAATTGGATTTAGCAGCCAGCCAAAAATGGGGTACAAAATACCAGCGGCAATCGGTATGCCAGCGATGTTATAAATAAACGCAAAAAACAGATTTTCGCGAATATTTCGCATGGTGGCGCGGGAAAGTTTAATTGCTGTAACTATGCCTTGCAAATCTCCTGAAATTAAGGTAATGTCGCTGGCTGCGATCGCCACATCGGTGCCGGTGCCGATCGCAATTCCCACGTCTGAAGCTGCCAAAGCCGGTGCATCGTTAATCCCATCTCCCACCATCGCGACAATTTTTCCGCCCCGTTGCAGGGCTTGGATTTGAGCTGCTTTTTGGTGGGGTCTAACTTCGGCAAAAATGCGCGTAATGCCCACGGATTGGGCGATCGACTCCGCAGTCGCGCGGTTGTCCCCCGTCAGCATCGCCACCTCCAAACCGAGTTTTTGAAGTGCTTTCACCGCCTGCGCTGACGATGGTTTGAGGGCATCAGCAATGCCCAGAATTGCCTCTATTTTGCCTTCGGAGGCCATCCAAACAACCGTTTTGCTCGCAGCTTCCAAAGCTCTGGCGCGCAGTTCCAGATATTCAGTATCGCAGCCTAGTTCCTGCATCCACCTCAGCGTTCCCAGGGCGATCGACTTTCCGCCTACAACCCCGCGCACGCCACTCCCGGCGATCGCCTCAAAATCCTTAACATCCGTCAACTTCACCTCTTGAGATTGAGCGTATCTAACAACAGCTTCCCCCAAAGGATGCTCCGAATTTCGCTCTACAGACGCCGCCAATTGCAGCAACTTTAACTCATTGCTATTCTCCGTTCCTTTAATTGTCACAAAATCAGTTACAGTCGGCTTACCTTCGGTGAGAGTTCCAGTTTTATCTAATACGATAATTTGGATTTTATGAGCCAATTCTAAACTCTCGGCTCCTTTAATTAAAATCCCATTTTCTGCACCTTTCCCAGTTCCCACCATCACAGCAGTCGGAGTAGCTAAACCCAAAGCGCAGGGACAGGCAATAATCAGGACTTCCACCATTGTCACTGTGGCTAGAGTGAAGTTTCCCGTTGCGTTAAACCAGATAAGAAAAGTAGCTAAAGCGACGGCAATTACTACAGGAACAAACCAACCAGTCACTTGGTCGGCTAACTTTTGAATCGGTGCTTTTGAACCCTGTGCGTCCTGCACCATCTTGACAATTTGAGCTAAAAATGTATCTTTGCCAACTCTGGTCGCCCGAAACTTGAAACTGCCAGTTTTGTTAATTGTGGCTCCGATAACTTCGTCGCCAAGCTGCTTTTTGACGGGCAAACTTTCTCCCGTAACCATTGCTTCGTCTACCGTCGAAGCACCCTCAATAACATCTCCGTCTACAGGGATTTGCTCTCCCGGCCGCACCTGCACGACATCGCCAATTTCCACTTGGGCGATCGGCACTTCCAACTCTTCCCCGTTGCGAATTATCCGAGCAGTTTTTGCTTGCAAACCCATGAGTTTGCGAATTGCCTCCGAAGTCTCTCCCTTGGCCCGATTTTCTAGGGTTTTCCCCAACAAAATTAAGGCGACAACGCTGGCAGAAACTTCGTAGTAAACGCCATGATTTAAACCTTTGGCTGTGAACAAACCTGGGAAAAATGTCACAAATACAGAATAAAAGTAAGCAGCACTTGTACCCAAAGCAATCAGGGTATCCATTGTCGCCACCCGCCGTTTTAGGGATTTCCAAGCTCCCACATAAAACGATTTGCCGCACCAAAATTGTACGGGTGATGTCAGGATTAATTGCAGCCAATAATTGTGCAGCCACGCGGGAATAAATGGCAGGTGCAAGCCGGTCATCGTCGGAATAGCGCCCACAACCAGCAGGATGCTGATGATACCTGCTGTCCAGAGTTTCCGCTGCAAGTTTTGAGATTCCGATTTGCGATCGGCTTGTTCGGAATCATCCTCTGGCGTCGCCATTTCTTGAAGCGGCAAAGCTTGGTATCCCGCATCATCAACCGCCGATTGAATTGTTTCTAAGTTTGTTTGCTGGGAGTCGTATTGGATGGTTGCTTGTTCCATCCCAAAATTGACATGACACTCAATTACGCCGGGAACAGATTGAATTGCTTGTTCGATAGATGAAGCACAAGAAGCACAACTCATGCCCCGCAATTTAAGTGTGAGATTGTCCATAGATGCCATCCTCAATGAGACATTTACCCTTTGTCTTTAAATAGTTGGATAGCCCGCCGATGCGATCGCTTCCCTAACTTCACTTTCCGACTTAGCGGTTTGAATCGTGACCAATTTTGTCTTGAGATCGGCCTCAACCTTTGAGGCTGAGTCAATGGCTTGGACTGCTTTTGTGATTGTAGTCGCACAAGCAGAACAAGCCATTTTAGGAACTTTTAGCTGTAAAGTCATAATTTGAACCTCAGCAGAAACTACTCTGCTCAATCAATGAATTAACTCTATTATAAAGTCTCCAGTCCACAGGAGAGTCAAGGGGAATTGCAAAATAAATCAGGAATTATGAAAAAAGTGGTTTGACACGCTACCCATAGGGGTAAGGCGCGCACTGTGCACCCTACATAATTAGGTTGTGAGTTCTGTAAATCTTAACTTTGAGTGCGATCGACGGCACAGAAATAATTCTTTACAAGTTTGCCACAAAAATTTCATCCTAATTTCATTTATATATGAAAAACTGAAAATAAATGGCAGTTTTAAGGATATAAGCTCTATGAAACCAATTTCGTTGAAAACAGGCTTTGCAGCGCTGATGTTGACCGCCACAGCCGCTTTTACCAGTGGAGTGCTTGCAGCTTGTTCAAAAGCCCCTTCCAGTGAAACTCCCGCCCCAAATGTTACGGCTGCAACCGAAGCAAACAACAAGCAAGACGTGGCACAAGGCGGTGGCATGGGTGGCATGAATCATGGCATGAATCACGATATGTCAATGGATTTAGGCCCTGCTGATGCCGATTACGATTTGCGGTTTATTGATGGCATGACAGTACACCATCAAGGTGCTGTAAAAATGGCTCAAGATGTGCTTAAACAATCCAAACGCCCGGAAATGAAAAAACTTGCCACTGATATAATTGCTGCTCAAAACCGCGAAATCAATCAAATGAAAGAGTGGCGAAAAACTTGGTATCCCAAAGCCAGCAGTACCCCGATGGCTTATCACGCCCCAATGGGTCACATGATGGCCATGACTCCCGAACAAATGCAAAGCATGATGATGAGCATGGATTTAGGGGCCGCTGACGACCAATTTGACTTGCGATTTATCAATGCGATGATTCCTCACCACGAAGGAGCTTTAGTGATGGCCCAAGATGCTTTGAAGAAGTCAAAACGCCCGGAAATGAAGAAATTGTCTCAAGAAATTCTGACTTCGCAAAAGCAAGAAATTGAGCAAATGAAACAGTGGCGGCAAGCTTGGTACAAAAAGTAATTTAGCTCACCTCAACAAAACGTGACCCTAATCCCAAAAATGAGTGACATTAATCACACTCGCTCAAGAGTTCCGAAAATACTTGCTTCACAAAAGCAAGAAATTGAGCAAAGGAAAAAGTGGCGACAGCCTTGGTAGACAAAGTAATGTAGCTCGACTGTGGCTGTCAGCATTTGTCTGACTCCACCTCAGTTCCCTGAGAGTGCCTACACATACTATAGATAACTGAGCCGCCCTACCTCTAAAGTAGTAGAAAGTTACGTAAAAATACTGAAGACAATTGCTTGGCCCTACGTCTAAAGTAGTAGGTAGCTCAGCAAAAAGCTATATAGAGGGGGTAGGGTCATGATCTTGAACAGCTTGGAATTAACCACAACTGATAAATCAAATGCAGCCGTAGATGAGGTAGTGAGCGCATTGACAAACGAAATTGCAGCGCGAGCAGAGATAAAAAAACCGGAAAAAAATCTACAGCAAAATCGCTTGTCATTAGGCGAAACTTATCTTCGTATTTTAGAAGCTGGTGGGCATCTGGGCTGCTGACGCGAAATTTCATCCTAATTTCATTTGCTCGTGAAATACTAGGTTTAGTAGAGCATTTCTAGCTCTCGGTCATTGCTTAGCGGTCGCTTCTTGGAAAATGCTAATAAGTAACTTTACTTAATGGGTATCACTTACTTACCTTGGCAAAATACCAACTGCTAAACCTGTGGCACTAAACCTGATTTCAAGGACAATGCCAACGATGATATTCCACAAATATGCTCAATATCGGGCAATTATTAGCAGATTTTCTGGAACGTTGTTCAGCCTAATTTTGCTAAGTTCTCCGGCCGCTGTTTTTGCCCACGCTGGCCACGGAAATGAATTTCACCAAAGCAGCGAAACACCTCAAACTCCTGCTGCTATTTCTGTGGATGCCGAAACAGCAAAACGGTTAGGAATTAAAATCTCCCCTGCCGCCCGCCAGAGACTAGATATCGGCATCAAAACCACAGGACAAATTGAAACTTTGCCCAACCAAAAAGTAGAAGTAACGGCTCCTGTTGCTGGCAAAGTAGTAGAGTTACTGGTTAAGCCTGGGGACAAAGTATCAAAAGGTCAACCCGTTGC
Organism: Microcoleus sp. B5-D4; assembly: GCF_036705145.1. Taxonomy (NCBI): domain Bacteria; kingdom Bacillati; phylum Cyanobacteriota; class Cyanophyceae; order Oscillatoriales; family Microcoleaceae; genus Microcoleus; species Microcoleus sp. B5-D4. Next base: position 13,455 of record NZ_JAUBTV010000016.1, read on the forward strand.
GGTTTTATCGAGTTCAGAATTAGGACAGTTGCGGGTTGAATCTCTCTCGAAACGTGCCGAAGCTGAGGCAGATTTGCAGCAAGCGGAAGGCGATCTCAAATTAGCACGAGAAAATTACGATCGCCAAAGTCAAATATCCGCAGCAGAAATCGCCCAAGCCCAAACCCAGTTGACAGCGGTAACTAAGCAGTACCAGCAAGAACAAGAATTAGTAAATAATCGTTCCGTGGTGCAAGCAGCTCAAGAAAACTATCAACGTCAAGTTGAAATAGCGCAAGCCGAAATAGCGCGGGCAGAAACAGAATTAACTATTGCTAAAGAACAGTTCGATCGCGACAAAGAATTAGCGGCATCTGGGGCGATCGCGCGGCGCACAATGCTGGAATCGCAAGCCCACTTTGCCGAAGCAAAAGCCGCTGTTGCTAAGGCAAAAAGCCGTCCTGAAGTTATCAAAGCCGAAACCGAAATTAAACAAGCCGAAGTAGACCTCCCAATGCGGGAATTGCGGGAATCTCAAGGCAGAGTCGCAGAAGCAAAAGCTCAACTTACCAGAGCTCAGAGCCGCCGGGAAGTCCTAGAAGCCGAGAACCAAGTCAAACGCGGCAAAACTGCCGTCGAAGTTGCTCAATCGCGCATTCGCTTGGCTGACGCAGCCTATCAAGCGCGACTGCAACAATTAGGAACTGTTGCCAACGATCGAGGACTCGTTACCGTAGTTGCTCCGATTTCGGGCACGGTAGCCGATCGCTTCATCACCCCAGGAGAGTCAGTAAACGCTGAAAAACCGTTGATGAGTCTCTTAAATGACAGCCGCGTTTTTGCCACAGCCAATATTTACGAAAAAGACCTGAATCAAGTAAAAAAGGGTCAGGAAGTCAGGGTAAAAGTCGCTAATTTACCCGATCGCACTTTCAAGGGAAAAATCGCCTTAATTGGGTCATCCGTGGAAGGAGAAACGCGGGTGGTGCCGGTGAAAGCAGAACTAGATAATATTAACGGCGAATTAAAGCCCGGACTATTTGCGGAGTTGGAGATTTTAACCGACAAAACTGCAACAAATATTTTAGCAATTCCGAGTGCGGCGGTAGTGGATGTTAGCGGTAAAAAAACCGTTTACGTCCAAAATGGCGATGCTTATCAAGCTGTTGAAATTGAACTCGGTCAAACCGCCGGAGATTTAGTTGAAGTTAAGAGGGGTTTATTCGAGGGAGATTTGATAGTAACGCAGCGAGCACCTCAACTTTACGCTCAATCTTTGCGGGGCGGCGGCAATAAACACTCAGAATACGAGGAAAAGAAAGAGACATCTCCAAAGGTACCAGAGGTTAATTTTAATAATTTACCCGTGTCTTTATGGTGGGCGGGAATAGGGGGAGGAGTTGCGATCGCATCTCTGACTTTCACAGCCGGCGTGTTGTGGGGAAATCGGCGCAAATTGCCAGCAATAGCAGCGGATTCTGGAAACAATGCCGGAAACAATAGTTTTTCCGCCTCTGCATCGGCGTTGGACAATGAATTGCTGTTACACAATAACAACCATCACGTTAAAACTCAAGAGGCAGAAGTCAAGAGTTTGAAGTAACAGCACGACACGGAAGTCACGGATATACGGATAGTTGTTTTTATCAATGCCCAATTCCCAATTCCCAATTCCCAATTCCCAAATTATTAAATGTTCAGCACAATTCTTAGATGGGTAATTAACCGCCGCTGGCTAGTCGTTATCGCCACCATTATTGTTAGTTTTTGGACATTATATATCATCCCCCAAATGTCCCTTGATGTCTTCCCTTCTTTTGCACCCCCGCAAGTCGAAATTCAGACGGAAGCACCGGGGCTCGCGCCGGAAGAAATCGAGTCTTTAGTAACACTACCGATCGAAAGTGCAATTAATGGAACTCCTGGGGTGACAGCAGTGCGATCGTCTTCGGCTGTGGGCCTTTCTGCGGTTAAGGTAATCTTTGATTGGGGCACTGAAATTTATCAAGCGCGCCAGTTGATAACAGAACGGTTACAGCAAGCGCAAAGCAAACTGCCCGCCGGAGTAGAAACACCGCAAATTTCTCCTACAACTTCTCCTGTCGGCCTTGTTATTACCTATGCTTTTACCTCAGAAACTACTCCTTTGATGGAAGTGCGCCGTCTGGTTGATTGGCAAGTCACAAATCGGCTTTTAGCAGTGACTGGGGTTGCTCAAGTGGTGGCTTACGGAGGCGAAGAAAGGCAGTATCAAGTATTAGTAGAACCTGCAAAATTGAAAGCTTTTAATGTGTCGTTGCAGCAAGTGGCAGAAGCGGCGGCGGCTGCGAATGTTAACGCGCCGGGGGGGTATTTAATTACACCGGATAAAGAAACTTTAATCCGGGGGGTGGGGCGGATTGAGTCTGTGGAAGATTTGAAGCAATCTGCGATCGCCTCTCGTCAGGGAACAGCCGTCAGAATTGCTGATGTAGCTGATGTCAAGATTGGTGCTGCAATCAAGCGGGGCGATGGCAGTTTTAACGGCAAAAAAGCTGTGATTGTGATGGTAAACAGACAGCCAGTTGCTGATACTCCGACGGTAACGAAAGCGGTTGAGGCAGCAATGGCTGAGGTGCAGCAAGCTCTGCCCAAAGATATCAAAGTTACTGTGACTTTTCGACAGGAAGAATATATTAATTCCTCGGTGGAGAATGTGCGATCGGCTTTAGTTGAAGGCAGTATTATCGTCACCCTTATTCTCATCCCGTTTTTGATGAATTGGCGCACTCTGGCGGTTGTTTTGCTAGATTTCTTTCTGACTTGGCTGTTGGCGCTGCTGGCGATGTATTGGCTGGGGCTGGGGCTGAATACGATGACTTTGGGGGGTTTGTCGGTGGCGATCGGCACTGCGATCGACGATGCGATCGTCTATGCCGAAAATACCTACCGCAATTTGAGAGAAAATGCGTCTTCTCTTCATCCTCGCCCGGTGATGGATGTGATTTTTGATGGCAGTCAAGAGGTGCGCGATTCGTTAATTGGAGCGACAGTAATTGGGATTGTGGTGTTTTCTCCAATTTTTACTTTGCCCGGTGTAGAAGGTCGGATTTTTACGCCGATGGGGATTACTTATCTGGTAGTTGTTGTGATTTCTAGTCTGGAGTCGCTGTTAATATCTCCGGCCCTTTGTGCTATATTGTTGCCTACCAAACGCATGAGTTCCGAGGAACCTTGGCTGCCGAGGTTTTGCAAGCGCGTCTATCATTTTTTTATACAATTGTCAATGCGATTTTCGGGGATTATTTTAGTTTTAGCTGCTGCTAGCATGGTGGCTGCATTAATTATTTTGCCTTCCTTTGGACGGGTGTTTTTGCCGGAGTTTCAGGAGCAAACTTTGGTGAATACTATTATGCTTTATCCGGGGGTGTCTTTGGAGACAACAGATAGCGCGGCTTTTGCTATTGAAGATGCTCTTAAGGATGATAGCAGGTTTCAATATGTGCAAGTGCGATCGGGCAGAGCTCCGGGTGATGCTGATGCTGCGGGTGTCAATTTAGCTCACATTGATATCGGTTTGAGCGAGGAGGGCATGAAAAACAGGCCGAAAACTTTGGAAGCACTGCGGCAGGAGTTTGGTAAATTGCCGGGAGTTGCACCCAATATCGGCGGTTTTATTTCTCACCGGATGGACGAGGTTTTATCTGGTGTCAGAAGTCAGATTGCTGTCAAAATCTTTGGCCCGGATTTGGATCAACTTCGCAGCATCGGTGCCCAAGTTGAAGAGCAAATGAAAACCGTGGAAGGCATTGTGGATTTGCAACTCGAACCCCAGGTGCCAGTGCAACAAATTCAAATTAAGTTTAACCGTCAAGCTGCGGGTAGATACGGTTTGAAAATCGGAGAGCTTTCTGAAATAATTGAAACAGCTTTGAATGGCAAGGTTGTTTCTCAAGTTTTGGAGGTGCAGCAAACTTTTGATTTAGTTGTTTGGTTGCAGCCGGAAGCCCGAAATAACTTAGAAAATATTCAGAATTTGTTGGTTGATACTCCAAGCGGTAACAAGATTCCCCTCGCCCAAGTTGCGACTGTTAAATACGGTACGGGCCCCAATACGATTAACCGCGAGAATGTTTCCCGCTTGATTGTGGCGGCGGCTAATGCTAAAGGTCGAGATTTGCGATCGGTTGTGAATGAAATTCAAGCTAAAGTTAAACGAGAGGTGCAGTTGCCTTTTGGCTATTTTATCCAGTACGGCGGTCAATTTGAAGCCGAACAAAGAGCTTCGCAAAATATTATGGTATTTAGTGCGATCGCCTTTTTGGTAATTACAGTATTGATGTACTTGTCCGTCAAGTCGATCGCTTCAACTGCTATGATTATGATTAATTTGCCGATCGGATTAGTAGGAGGAGTAATTGCGGTAGCTTTTACTGGCGGCATCATCTCTGTAGCTTCCCTGGTTGGCTTTGTCACATTATTCGGCGTTGCTACCCGTAACGGCTTGCTTTTAGTAGACAACTACAACACTAAATTTGCTGAAGGACTGCCTTTTAAGGAAGCAATTATTAAAGGTTCGATGGAACGGCTCAACGCCATCTTAATGACCGCTTTAACTTCAGCTTTGGGTTTAGCACCTTTAGTATTTGAAGGCGGGGCTGGCAAGGAAATTTTGCAACCGCTGTCAGTCGTAGTTTTAGGAGGGTTATTTACTTCTACAGCCTTGACTCTGTTAGTTTTACCAGCTTTGTATGCTCAATTTGGGCATTTTTTACGACCTCAACAACCTCAGCCAGTTATTGAAGACGGCAAGGTAGTTAATGTGTGATATTTTCTAATTATTGTCAGTCAGCAAGGAGTTAAACCAATGAAATCGCTCAAGTCAAATTTAATTGTTCTAGGTAGTGTCGGATTGATGTTTTTGGGAGCTTGTAGTCAAGGCGACCAAGCAAGCGATGCAAATACCACTCCCGCATCTCCTCCTGTCGCCTCTCAACCTGCGTCTTCGCCTCCCGCCACTGCTCCTGCAACAGCAACTCAAGGGGGGCAAGTTGTAAAGTCGGGAGCTTACTATTTAGAGTTTGTACCGGAAAAAGAAGCTACCGGAACTCATTTAGATTTATTTTTGCAAAAAGGGGAGAAAAAGGAACCAGTTCCTAACGCCAAAGTGACGGCTCAAGTGCAGTTGCCGAATGGAAAGCAGCAAACCCTAGCTCTCAAGTATGATGCTGAGGGCAAACATTACGCTGTGTTGTTTCCCGGCAATGAACCCGGTCAGTATCCAGTGAAAGTGACTGCGGATATTAACGGCGAAAAAGTTGACGGTCGTTTTACCTTCAGTCAATAGATAGCTGATTTCCTAATGCGCTCTAAGAAGTTAGGGGCGCATTAGTTATTAGCAAGAAACAACTGCCTCTTGCATTTCGACTACAAAGCCGATCGCTTTTCGATCGCACTTTATTTACTATTTCGTTACCTGTGTTTTTTTGAATGGGAAAAACACTCGACCAGCTAAACTTTGAAAGTAGAGGCCACCGATGGTAATTAAAAAGCCGAAATAAGCCATGCCCTGCACTAAATAAAGCTTATCCGTGTAGCCAAACAGCGCACTCAACAACAAACCGGGAAACTTTTCTTCGGGAAGCAGTTTCGAGGTATTCCAGACCATTGGCCCGAGAATGCAAGAGTGGATTTTAGTAAATCTTTCGTAATAGAAACACAGTGCTGCTGATTCGCGATTTGCTTGCGATAAAATATTCACCGCACTGTCAAATAATCCCAAAGTAGATACCACTAAACCCGCTACAATGAAGAGCAATAAAATGCCCATATATTTAAAAAACAGGCGGATATTAATTTTGACTCCCCATTTAAACAGCAGCACACCAAGTGCGGTGGCTGAGAGAATGCCCGCCAAAGCGCCGAGGGCTGGAATAATCCCTTGTTGAAACTTCGCGACGACAAACAAAACAGTTTCAAACCCTTCGCGCAAAACGGCAATAAAAACTAAACTAAATACGCCCCAACCGGCATGAGAGTTTTGCGTTAAGGCGGCACTCACAGCGCCTTCGACTTCGGCTTTCATAAATCGCGCTTGCTTGGTCATCCAAATCAGCATCCAACTCAGCATTGCTATTGCTATAACCCCAAAGGTTGCTTCTAGCAGCGACTCCATAATCGGTGCAAAAGGCTGATTGGATGCGGACAAAATTTGCATAGTCCAGCCGAAAAGTACACCTATCAAAGCGCTGGCAATAAGTCCAACCCCAACACCGCCGAAAACCCAAGGACTTAAATAACTTTGTCCTGATTTTTTGAGGCAAGCGAGAACGATGCCGACAACTAAGGCGGCTTCGACTCCTTCGCGGAGGGTAATTACAAATGTGGGCAATGCTTCGCCAAAATTCATTTTTTTATGGTGGGAATGGGACTGGTTAAGGAGCGAGGTAATTGGCAGATTATTTACCAATTACCGCTCTTGATGAGAGTGATATTTTTAAGATGCGGGTTTGAGAACTTTTTGGCTGTCGCTTTCGATCGCTTTAACTAGCTGGTTGACTTGTTCGGTCGTTTTTACGGGGGCGGAGGGCGCGATCGCAGTTGGCCAATTTGCCTTAAGTTCAGTCATGTTGGCAACAATTGCTTTGTCAATTTCCGGGCTAGTTTTAGCCACTTGCTCGGCAATATCTTTGTACAGGCTTTCCGCGTACATGACAAAACCCCGCGAATCTTGATATTCAATAATTGCGGAAATTTTGCCGTTAGCAACTGCGGCTCCGTATTCGGAATTAGCTGTATCTAGCAAGCCGTTAATCACTTGCAGCACGAATTTCGGATCTTTGCGCTGCGCTTCGGGAAGGGCGGCAATTGCTCCGTCAACTGCTTGCATTGATGTGTCAAATTCTGCTTTCACTTGAGCCGGATCTTTTGCACCCGCTTTAACTAAATCCTGCAATTTAATTAAAGTAGTTTTAAATTCGGGAATTTTACGCTCGTTTAGCTGATCTTCCACATCGGCATAAATTTCTTCGACTGGATGGCCGATGTGAGGTTCGGCCTGGTCGGGTTTGCCTTGATCCAATAGTTCTTGGGCTACGAAAAGATGCCCTTTCATCAAGCCAAGTTTAGTCATGTAGTCTACATCTTTGGGCTCGCCTGTCAGCACCACATTTTCAATAGTTACCAAGTCTTTGATTTGGTCGAATTGGGCTTGAGTAATGACATTTTTAGAGACCAATTCTTCGACTTTCCCGTAAGGGCGGCTGGCTTGAATTTTGTTAGAAAGTGCCGGTACTCCTAACTTGGCTTCGAGTTTATCTAACTCTGAAAGAATGGCAGTATTGATGTTGATGCCGCCTTTGCCGCTGTGAGTCCCGCTGTGACCGCTTGTGGATGCGGGACTGGCTGTAGCAGCAGGTGAGGGTGTGCTGTCGGTGTTGCTGGCTGTGGGCGTGGAAACGCAACCGGTCAGAGCAACGAGGATGGCTGTAGCGGTTGCTGTAGGTAATAAACGATATCTTGCAACATTTGCAGCAACCCTGCTACGGGCGGGCGAGACGCCCACCCCACAAGAAAAGTCATTGTTTGTGGAACAGGCATCTTGCCTGTTCTTGGGGATGCCCACCCCACAAGAAAAGTCATTGTTTGTGGAACAGGCACCTTGCCTGTTCTTAAGAATGGTGCAAGATGTGAGTAATAAACGAAAAGTTGATAACATGGCAGTTGCTAATTTTTACGTTATGTGCATTTGGACTCACAGGTTATTAAGAAATATTCTCAATTATTTGCGAGCTATTCATTCTACCTATTTGCGATCGAGCTTGTCAAATAATTTCATACTTTCTTTATTTGAATCGGCGCAGCGTGGTAGCAGGATGTGGGTTAAGCGATGACTTCAAATACCCCCATGCAGCCTGCTTCGGCGATCGCATCTTGATGGGGATGAAACATAAATTTTCCAGCGTAGCCGTAGGTAAATTCTAAAATATGCCGTTCAGCTACTCCCATTGTGATTACATCAGTTCTTTCACTGGGAGTCAAAGTCATTCCTGTGCGATATACGTCAAAAAAGTTGGCGTGCAGGTGAAAAGTCACTGCCGCTTCATACTCAATCATGTTGAGAACGTACAGCCGGATTAGCTGATTTCGGTAAATAGGGAGCGGGTTGTTCATGTAATAATTGGGCAACCCGTTAAAAGCGTAAAGTTCGTTTTTTTCGTCGTCGTTTACGTCGTATCCTCCCATGATTAACAAGATTTCATCGGCGGGAGGGCGGGGTTTTGGCGGATCGATGATGAACATTCCATAGAGTCCTTTACCTATATGGCGAGTTACGGGCTCAATATGGCAGTGATATAGATGCACTCCGTAGGGATTGGCATCGAATTCATAAATAAATACCGAACCGTGTTTAACTGGTTTAACGCCATCCATTTCGCTGGTATGAACGCCGTGAAAGTGCAGCGAATGAGAATCTCCGGCTTTGTTATAAAAAATGACGCGGATTCGATCGCCCTCTGTTGCCCTTAATGTCGGCCCCGGCACGCGATTGTTGACGTTCCAGGTGTTGAAAGCGACGGCGCTGTTAAGTTGGACGATCGAAGTATTAGCTTCCAGGCGAAATTCGCGTACCGTGCGCCCGTTTTCGCGCGTCACGGTGCCGTAATCAAAATCCCGCGCAATTTGCATCGGGTTGATATTGCTGATGGTGAGTGCATCTGCGGGGATTGGCGGTATTCTCGCAACTGATGTGGGTTTGCGAGTCAAGTTTTGAAGTGCGATCGCGCCGCCCGCTACCCCAGCCCCAGCTATTCCTAGCTGTAGCAGTTGGCGGCGGCTCCAGCGTCCCGGCTTTTTCATGGCAGGACGATCGGATAAATCTGTCATAACTTATTGAAAAACTTTCTCAAAAATTTACTCGTCGTTGATTATAAGACATTACCAGCTTGTTGTCAATTATTCTCAACTGTTCTCTTTTTCTGCGAAGTCAGAAAATTTCATGCTGATTTCATCTCAGTATGTGAGCTTAAAGATTGGGGTAGATGCTGCCGATCGCTAACAATGTATAAGGATTTACCGCTATAAATTAGAGTTATGAGAGTTTTGCTAGTTGAAGACGAGCCAGATTTAGGGAAAGCGATCGAGCGAACCTTAAAGCAGGAAAAATATATAGTTGATTGGGCCCTAGATGGCAGTGAAGCTTGGGAATATTTAGAAAGCCAGTGGATGCAATATAACCTGGCGATTTTTGACTGGTTGCTACCAGGATTGTCGGGATTGGAACTGCTGCGGAGATTGCGTGCTAAACATAGCGCACTGCCCGTATTGATGCTGACAGCAAAAGACCGAATGGAAGATAAAGTTGCGGGACTAGATGCCGGAGCTGACGATTATTTAGTCAAGCCGTTCGGGATGGCGGAACTGTTAGCAAGATTGCGGGCTTTGCAAAGGCGATCGCCCCAAATTCAACCGCAACAGCTACAGGTAGGAAATCTGGTTTTGGACTGCGGAAATCGAACTGTGTGCCATCTCGATCGAAGTGGTAACAGCCAGATAATTTCTCTAACAAACAAAGAGTTTCAACTGCTAGAATACTTTATGAAACATCCCAACCAAATTATCACCACTGACCAAATTCGGAATCAGCTATGGGAGGCGAGTGCAGATAGCTTTAGCAATGTGGTAGCAGCTCAAGTGCGCTTGCTGCGGCGCAAACTTGAGTCTGTTGGCGGCGCTAATTTAATAGAAACCGTTCACGGCGTCGGATACCGCATGAGAAATTAAAGCTGTAGGGGCAACAGCGGGCGGATTATATCTCGTTTCCAGTATCTGGCTATAATATAGAAAACTCGATCGGAAAAATGACTGCCATGAAAGATTTAATCCAACAAGAGTTAGAAAAGCTCGATATAGAACAACTCAAACAAGTATTTGAATTTATTGCTTTCCTGAAATTTCGTGCCAAATTAGTTACTATTCCAGCAATCGATGAAACTAACTTAGCTGCACTCTACAGCGAATTTGCCGAAGAAGACCGACAACTTGCGGAACTCGGAATGAGCGAATATGCAGAACTCCTAAAACATGAGGATTTGCAATGACAGTCAGACGGGGTGAAATCTGGATTGCAGCCCTCGATCCTACGCAAGGTTCCGAACAGGCAGGTGTACGTCCCATAATTATTTTCCAGAACGATACTATTGCGAGATACACGACTACTGTTATCAGTATTCCTCTAACAACTAATCTGCGCCGTGCCTCTCTCCCTTCATCTGTTTTCATTCCCAGCGGTGAGGGAGGATTGACTCAAGATTCCGTTGCATTGTGCCATCAAATGCGAGTTTTGGATAAAACACGCTTGCGAAATAAAATTGGTGAAGTTAATTCAGAGATATTGGTAAAATTAGAAAATAATGTATTATTTACCTTGGGATATTTACCTTAAAAAAGAGCGCTCGACTCAATGTGAATCAAAATAAACTATTTAACCAAACTCGCTGGCAATTAGCCATTTCCTATGCAGCAGTAATGGGTTTGATTTTAAGCTTGTTGGGATTTGGCGTATATAAGGCGATCGCCCACGCTCACTGGGTAGCTATAGACCGGGAATTAGAATCGGTAGCGGGGACGCTACACGACAGCCTAGAACTCAAATTGCAGCAGCCCGGACGCTTGGAGCCTATAGTCAACGAACTTTTGCCCAACCTCCGCCTAATGGGAGTTAAAGGCATTACAGAACAGTTGCCAAGCCGCCATATTTTAAGCGCTATCAACCAAGGCTATTACTATATTCGTTTATTTGATTATTCCGGTAAATTAATTGCTACGGCTGGCGATTATCCAGAAGAATTACCAGCCGGATTTAACTCCCAATACTGGCAAACAATAACTGATACCAAAGGCAATGTTTATCACCAAATTTCTGTAGCGCTACATACCCAAACACAGCAAGATTGGGGATATTTTCAAGTTGGGCGGAGCCTGCAAGACTTTAATGATTATCTCAGTACAGTGAAATGGGTTTTGAAATTAGGATTGCCTACAGCATTGATTTTGATAGGCTTTGCTAGTTGGTTATTGGCAGGATTAGCCATGAAACCGATTTATTCTTCCTACCGACAAATCCAACAGTTTACAGCGGATGCTGCTCACGAATTGCGGACGCCTTTAGCGGCTTCGCAGGCGACTGTAGAATCGGCGCTGTTGACGCCTCAATTAGATGAAAAAGAAGCGCGGGAAATTTTGCGGACGATCGATCGCCAAAACCGACGGTTAACTCAGTTAGTGGCTGATTTGCTGCTACTGGCTCGCATGGATAATCAAGCGATACGCGATCGCCCTCAATTGTGTTGTTTGAATGACCTTGTTAGCGATTTAGTAGAGGAATTGGCAGCTTTGGCGATCGCTTCTAAGGTAGCGTTAACATCCGAAGTGCGAGTGCAGCAGCAATTAAATGTTGTCGGCAATTCCGACCAACTTTATCGCCTAGTGGCTAATTTAATTGTTAATGCCATTCAATACACTCCCGCGGGCGGGAAAGTAACAGTTATTTTAGATTGCAGCCACATTGAGGCGATCGTTCAGGTTCAAGATACCGGTATTGGGATCGCGGCGGCAGATTTAGAGCGAATATTCGATCGATTCTACCGAGTCAACAGCGATCGATCGCGCCATACCGGCGGTTCGGGACTGGGATTGGCGATCGCCCAAACCATCGCCCGGGCACACCGTGGCACCCTCAGCGCCCGCAGCGAATTGGGGCAAGGCGCTACTTTCCTGCTGCGGTTGCCTTTGTGAGCTACTATTTGACATCTCCCCAGCCCTTTCATAGACGGGGATTCATAAGACTATAATGGAGGTCTTACAGGTGCTGACAAATCACCTCTACACGCTCAAAACAACTACCATTACCAGAGGTATTGCAATTGCGCTTACTTTTGTTTTACTTTCGGAGTCCATCACAACGCCAGATAGGTACGCTCCATGTTCACCATTACTTGTTTACCCAGGCTACGGTCATGCCGAGACGAGATAACGAGCGGGGTTTCTCCTTAATAAAACACTTCTTCACGTAGATGGTTATTCTTACTTGCAATTTAATTATAGCATATTGAGGGCGGTTGAAACCGCCGCCGCGTTCCTCCCCATGATGTAAGCCATTGGCTTCTCGCTCAATTATGGTGAGGGAAACCGAATCATCTTTTTAGGGTAATCCCTTTTGCAGAAGAGAGCACGATCGCCGAAAATCATTAAATAGTCATTAGTCCTCAGTCAGTAGTCAGTAGTCAGTAGTCAGTAGTTAGTAGTTAGTAGTTAGCAGCTAACAACGTATAACAGGAAAATTCAGCTCGACTAACAATTAATAACTAATGACCAATGACCAATGACCAATGACTAATCACGGTTCATTACCGACAAATACCTAGCGAAAAATTATGACAGTTTTAGAACAGGGAACAATCTCAATCCATACCGAAAATATTTTCCCGATTATCAAGAAGTCGCTATACACTGACCACGAAGTCTTCTTGCGGGAACTAATTTCTAACGCCGTCGATGCCATTGCCAAACTCAAAATGGTTTCTCGTTCCGGCGAATACAGCGGCGAGGTGGGCGAACCGCAAATCAACATAGCGATCGACAAAGAAAACAAAACCCTCTCAATTTCCGATAACGGCATCGGCATGACCGCCGACGAGGTAAAAAAATACATCAACCAAGTCGCTTTCTCCAGCGCAGAAGAATTTATTGAAAAATACCAAGGCAGCGGCGAGGACGCAATTATCGGTCACTTCGGTCTGGGTTTCTACTCTTCTTTCATGGTGGCGAAGAAAGTAGACATTGATACTCTTTCTTACCAGGAAGGCGCGCAAGCCGTACACTGGTCTTGCGACGGTTCTCCCGCTTTTGAACTATCAGAATCTTCCCGCACCGAACGCGGCACTACTATTACTCTTACCCTCCAAGATGAAGAACAAGAATATCTAGAACCCAGCCGCATCGAGCACTTAATCAAAACTTACTGCGATTTCATGCCAGTTCCCATCAAATTTGAGGGTGAGGAACTCAACAAGCACAAAGCAATTTGGCGGGAATCAGCCAGCAATTTGCAAAAAGAAGATTACTTAGAACTGTACCGCCACCTTTACCCGTCCCAAGACGAGCCTCTGCTGTGGGTACACCTGAATACAGATTATCCTTTTATTGTCAACGGGATTCTTTACTTTCCCAAACTGCGCCCGGAGGTCGATGTTACCCAAGGGAATATCAAGCTATTCTGCAACCAGGTTTTTGTCAGCGACCACTGCGAAGAAATTATCCCGAAATTCTTGATGCCGCTGCGGGGAGTGATTGACAGTACCGACATTCCCCTGAACGTTTCTCGCAGTTCTCTGCAAAGCAATCGCACTGTGCGGAGAATCGCTGATTATATTGCGAAAAAAGTGGGCGATCGCCTGAAAGAACTTTACCGCGACGACCGTGACGAATACATCCGCTGCTGGCAAGATATCGGCACTTTTGTCAAGTTTGGAACTCTCAACGATGACAAGTTTAAAAAGCAAGTCGAAGATATTTTAATCTACCGCAGCACCTACGAACCAACAGCCGAGAAGCCAGAAACTGTAACGCCAGAAGTTCAGGTGCAAACTGAGGAAGGAGATTTGTGGCAAGATGTAACTCCGAAGTCGGAAACTTCTACTTCAACGCAGCCTTACACGACGCTGAAAGAGTATTTGGAACGCAATCAAAAACGCCACGAAAATCGGGTGTTTTATTGTACAGATCCGGCGTCTCAAGCAACTTACGTTGCTATGCACAAAAGCCAAGGTTTAGAAGTGCTGTTTATGGATTCTTTCATCGACACGCACTTTATTAGTTTCTTGGAACGAGAACACTCAGATGTCAAATTCTCGCGGGTTGATTCCGACATCGACGAAACGCTAATTGACAAAGAGAAAGAAGCGGAAATTGTCGATCCGGCGACCAATAAAACTCGCAGCGAACAAGTTAAGGAAATGTTCCAAAAAGCTCTCAATAAGCCGAAAGTGAACATTCGCACAGAAGCTTTGAAGTCTGACTCTGCGGAGGCGACGCCACCTGCGATCGTACTTTTGCCGGAAGCTTTGCGCCGGATGCGGGACATGACGGCGCTGTTGCTGCAGCAAGCGGCCGAATTCCCAGAAGACCACGTTTTGCTGGTGAATACCTCTCACCCGCTGATTCAAAATCTGGCGAGTTTGAGTCAGGGTGCGATTATTCAAGGTGGCGGCGAGTCTCCGTCGGCCCAGTTGGCGAGTATGATTTGTCACCACGTTTACGACTTGGCTTTGATGGCCCAGAAGGGTTTCGATGCTGAAGGGATGAAGGATTTTGTCGAGCGATCGAATCAAGTCTTGACAAAATTGACTGAACGTGCCATGTAATTAACCCCCCCCCAACCCCCCCTTGCTAAGGGGGGGAGTAAGAGTTTATTTCCCTTGCTGAGCCGGCGATCGGGTGTTTTTTGTCCCCCCCTTAACAAGGGGGGCTAGGGGGGTTCTGCGCTGTTGCTATATAATGAAGCGATCGAATCAAGTCTTGACAAAATTGACTGAACGTGCAATGTAATTAACCCCCCCCAACCCCCCCTTGCTAAGGGGGGGAGTAAGAGTTTATTTCTATTGGTAAAGGGATAAGTCAAGCCTTCTTGCTTCTTGCTTCTTCCTTCTTCCTTCTTCCTTCGGGTATAATGAAATGCTGCACGCAAAAAAACGGTAATCTGGAGCGCAATATGTCACGGAAATGTCAGCTAACGGGGAAGAAGGCGAATAACGGTTTTGCGGTTTCTCACTCGCACCACCGCACTCACAAGTTGCAAGAGGCAAATTTGCAGTGGAAGCGGGTTTGGTGGCCCCAGGAGAAGCGCTGGGTAAAATTGCACCTTTCTACCAAGGCAATTAAAACCTTGGAACACAAGGGTTTGGAAATCATGGCGAAGGAAGCTGGAATTAACCTGTACAAGCTTTAAAAAACTTGGCTAAATTAAAATGAGGGCGATCGCACGCTTGAGAGTGCGATCGCCCTTACTTTTAGAGAAAAACCTTTACTAGAGCAATTTTCTGCCTTGCAGTAAATAAGTAGTCATCTCGCCTTTGCCTTTAACTTCGATCGCACCGCGGTTTTCAAAGAAATACTTTTCTCGCAATTGCTGATAAGTTGTTTCTGTTACCTGAATACTCCCTGGCTTGCCGTGAGATTCCATGCGGGAAGCAGTGTTAACGGTGTCTCCCCACAAATCGTAAATAAATTTTTTAATTCCAATAACTCCGGCAACAACCGGGCCAGTGTTGATGCCGATTCTGATGCTGAAATCTTGATTGTGGATATTGCTGAAGTCAGTAATTGCCTGCAGCATATCGACCGCCATTTCTGCGATCGCTTCTGCATGATCCGGGCGAGGAATTGGCAGCCCTCCTACTACCATGTAAGCGTCGCCAATGGTCTTAATTTTTTCCAAACCGTGCCTTTCTGCTAGGTTGTCGAAGGTCGAAAAGATGTCATTCAGCAAGGCTACTAATTGCGTTGGAGAAACTCGCGAGCTCAATTGAGTAAAGCCTACTATGTCCGCAAATAAGACAGTAACGTCCGCAAAGGTGTCTGCGATCGTACTGTCTCCTCGCTTCAACCGATTGGCTATTTCTTCAGGCAAAATATTCAACAACAAGCGTTCTGATTGTTCCTGTTGAACTTGCAGTGCACTTAAAGTATCATTCAGAGCATTGGTTCGTTCTTTCACTCTAAATTCTAACTCTTCATTAAGCTTGTAAAGAGCCATTTCAGCCCGCCTGCGGTCTGTGATATCCGTACCTATTGCCAGCATTCCCACGAAGTTTCCTGCTGCGTCAAACAGCGGTTTATTTGCCCAGGATACCCAAACGCGATCGCCGCTGCGCCGGATGCTTTCATTTTCATTTCGCGTGTATTGTTCTGGGTTTTGCAAAATATCTCTCACCTTTGCGGCCAAGTCATTTCCTGTTGTATCTGTCTGGGGAATAATTGTTCCCACGGCGTTTTTGCCAATTATTTCTTTTTCATCGTAACCAAAAAAGTTTTGTGCAAATTCGTTAAAAAAAGTAATATTTCCTTCCGTATCTACTTTTAAAATAATGCTGTTAGCATTTTCAACTAATTCCCGATACTTAGTTTCGCTTTGGCGCAGCGAATCCTCTGCTGATGCGCGTTCGGCTACAGTGGCGGCCAACAGCAGCGATGTAACTACAATTACGCTCATAAAAGCCTGCAAAAATAAGATTGCCTGATTTATATTTTCCGCTTTGGCAAGAAAAGGGCCGCCTCCCTGAGAACCGCCCCAAATGGCGATACTGGATACAATGAAAGATGCTAAAATACCCCCGCCCTGACCGAATTGAATGGTTGCCCAAATTACTAAGGGAAATGGCAAGTATTCGAGGGGATAACCGGAGAGATTACTTTCACTTTTTGAGTTGTAGACTAGCCAACTGACTGTTACTAATAACAGCAGGCATATTCCGGCACCGATGCGATTTACAATTGTTTTATAACCTGTATTTTGTGAAGGGCTGGGCGCTTGTTTGTGGTTGTATATAATCAACAGCAGGGGAGTAAAAATTAAAACTCCTAATGTATCTCCGAGATACCAATTCCATCTAACGTTCCAATATTCGCTCCAGTCAACTAAACCAGTTACACAGAAGCGTAGCGTGCCGAGAGTGCAGTTGATTTGAGTGGCAACTACAGCACCGCTGAAAACTAAATTGACTACATCTATCAGCCGATTTAGTGACGGGCGAAACTTGAGTTTATGCAACAAAGTAAATGCAGACAAAGCTTGTAAACAAGCACAAAAAGCACTAATTATTGCACTTATTATGGAGATATTTAGATTAATAGTCTCGTAAAAAAATACGCCTAAAGCTATTCCCGGCCACACCTGCCGCCCGAACAATAAAAGTGCAGCTTGTGCAATTCCTGCGGGTGGCCAGACGCACGTACCTAATTTATTTACGCCGGGGATTGAAACTGCTATTTTTGCTCCCAAAGCGTAAGCAAAAGCAATGGCAGCTATTTTTGCTAAGTATTGCCAAGTTCTAGATTGAGGAAATCGCAGAAAGTGAGTTTTTTTGGAAATCATACACAGTGTTATATTTTTAACTAACTATAGCAACCGCGCCCGAAGATTAGGAGATGCTTAATTCTGAAACATGACTTCTTATATTACTTCTTCCTTCTTCATTCTTCCTGATGCTATAACTTGATGCCGGTAAGAAAATAAGTGTTCATCTCGCCTTTGCCTTTAACTTCGATCGCGCCTCGACTTTCAAATACATACTTGTCCTGCAATATATCATAAATTGCAGACGTGACTTGAATACACCCAGGCTTGCCGTGGGATTCCATGCGGGAAGCGGTGTTAACGGTGTCTCCCCATAAATCGTAAATAAATTTTTTAATACCGATTACTCCGGCGACAACCGGGCCGGTGTTAATGCCAATTCTGATGCTAAAATCTTGATTGTGGAGATTGCTGAAGTTAGTAATTGCCTGCTGCATATCGAGGGCCATTTGGGCGATCGCCTCTGCATGATCGCTGCGGGGCATGGGCAGCCCTCCTACTACCATGTAAGCGTCGCCAATGGTCTTAATTTTTTCCAATCCGTGCTTTTCTGCTAGGCGATCGAATGTCGAAAAAATGTCGTTAAGCAAGGAAACTAATTCGGGGGGAGAAATTTGGGAACTAATTTGGGTAAAACCGACTATATCTGCAAATAATACTGTTACTTCGGAAAATGTATCGGCGATGATGCTTTGGTCTTGTTTTAATCTATCGGCGATTGGTTGCGGTAAAATGTTGAGTAGGAGACGGTCAGATTTTTCTTGTTCTAAGCGCAAAGCTGCTTCAGCTTGTTTGCGAGTTGTGATATCTTGAACAGTACCTTCGTAATAAAGCAAATTTCCGTAGGAATCGCGCACGGTATAAGTATTTTCCGAAATCCAAATTATACTGCCATCTCGGCGGTAAATTTGAGATTCAAAATCCGATACTTTGCCTTGTTCTTCTATTAAGCGGACAATTTCTGCCCGGCGTTCGGGGTCAACATAAAGTTGTTGGCTAATATCAGTTAGTGTACCCACCAATTCCTCGCGTGAACTGTAACCGTAAATGCGAAGCAAAGCAGGATTGGCGCTGAGATATTGCCCATCTGGGGTAGTTTGAAAAATGCCGACGATCGCATTTTCAAAAATGCTGCGGTATTTTTCTTCAGCTTGCCGCAGCGCTTCTTCAGCCCGCTGGCGTTCTCGCGCTTCCATTGCGAAAGTTACAGAGTCTGCTAGAGAAACAGCGAAACTTTGTTCTTCAATCGTCCAAAAGCGGGGCATTCCTACGTGTTCTAAACAGAGAACTCCTGCTGTTTTTCCGCCTATTTGAATCGGCGTATCTAGCATGGAAGTGATGCCGAACGGAATTAGGTAAGATTCCGCAAATTCTCTAGTTCTAAAATCTTTTTGTGCGTCAAAGGCAGCAATTGCGCGTTCTTCTCGCAGTGCTTGAAAATAGACAGGATAGTCTGCTGCTGCTAATTCCAAGCCGTGTGAGTGCTGGTTGAGAGTGCGATCGAACAAATCTAGGCACTCGATCTTGGATTTAGTGCGATCGTACAGCCAGACGCTCGATCGGGCAACTTCCAGAGTACGGCTAGCAGTTTCAGTTATTTCTTGAAGCGCTTTTGTTAAGTCGCCTTGATTCAGCGCTTTATTTTTGGCTAAATCAATTAATGCCGATTTCTGTTTTTGTAGCTGAAGTTCGCTTTGTTTCAGGGCATTTGTCCGTTCTTCAACTCGGATTTCCAGCTTTTCATTAAGCTTTTGCAACGCTATTTCAGCTTTTCGGCGATCGGTGATATCTGTCCCGATGCAGAGGATGCCCAAAAGTTTGCCCGCTGCATCAACCAGCGGTTTATTTGCCCAAGATACCCAAACCCGATCGCCACTGCGCCGGATATTTTCATTTTCATAGCTGGTAAAGCGATCGGGATTTTGTAAAATTTGACTATAAACCAACTCTAAGTTATTCCCTTCCATGTCCGTCTGTGGAATAATGGTTCCCAAGGCATTTTTCCCCAGAATTTCTTCCTCCTTGTAACCAAAGAATTTTTCGGCAAATTCGTTAAAAAAAGTAATATTGCCATCAGCATCCATTTTCAAAATAATACTGTTAGCATTTTCTACCAATTCTCGATACTTAATTTCGCTCTCCCGCAGAGAATACTCTGCTGATGTGCGTTCAGCTACTGTCGCTGCCAATAACAGCGAGGTAATCGTAATTACACCCATAAAAGCTTGCAAAAATAAGATAGCCTGATTAATATTGTCAGCTTTAGCTGTGAAGGGCCCCCCTCCATGAGAACTGCCCAAAATTGCGATAATTGAGACAATAAACGATGCTAGGACAGCGGCTCGCTGACCGAATTGAAGCGCCGCCCACATTATCAAAGGAAACGGCAAATATTCCAGGGGATAACGAGAAATAGAAGCTTCTTGTTTCGACTCAAAGACCAGCCAGCTCACCAAAATTAATAATATTAACCATACTCCTCGCTCAATTAAATAATTTTTCTTTGTTTCTGTTTGTATTTTTAAACGATCGGCGGTTACTTGAGGACGAGTTAATATTAAAATTAAGGGAGTTATAATTAAAACTCCCATTGTGTCTCCCAACCACCAATTCCATCGAGTAGACCAATATTCGCTCCACTCTATTTTGCCAGCTAAATATAGAGAAAATGCGCCAATAGTGCAACTGATTTGAGTAGCAATTAGACCGCCAAACAAAATTAAATTAATTACATCTTTCAATCGCTCGATAGAGGGACGAAACCGGAACCAGCTCAGGGCGGTTACTGCAAAAACAGCTTGCAGAATCGCCCCGGCGTTTCCTCCCAGCCAAACCACGAATATTTGTTCATTTGGGTTAACCAAATTGAGCAAAAATGTACCCAAAACTATGGCAGGCCAGACTTTACTCCCAAACAATAAAAGTCCAGCTTGTGCAATTCCTGCGGGTGGCCACACCGAGGCGGCAAAGGGACTAACACCTTGAATTGAAATTGCTAGCCTCGCTCCCACGGCGTAAGCGACAGCAACGACAGTTACTTGGGCTAAGTACCGCCCAATTCGGGACTGAGGGAATCGCAGAAACTGATTTAGGTTCAGATTCATACCGAGTTTTAAGTTTTAGGGAATTTCACATCTCAAGGAAGAGGGAAGAAGGAAGAAGGAAGAAGGAAGAAGGAAGAAGGAAGAGGGCAGGGCTGTTTCATTCTCACCAAAAACATCATTTTGTAGGGGTAGTGCCCCCGTGCCTACCCCCTCTACCAACGATCGAATGGGTGTTTCAGCAATCGGGGCAACCACGGGGGGATTGCCCCTACAAAGAATGGAAAAGCCCTGGGGAAGAGGGGGGAGAATCTCATATTTATAAAAACACTTCTTCTGGCTCCTTCTTTCTGACTCTTTCCTCCTGTCTCCTGCCTCCCAACTCCAATTTCTAGCTGGGCTGAAAAAGTGAGATGCTCCCAAGAGGCTCGCAATGTAGGGTGTACACCGGGCACATTGCGAGCCTAAATGTAGGTGCGCGGTGCGCGCACCTTACCAATTATAAAGGCTTAGTTGATGGCGGCTTCAATCCACTGTTTTAAAGTAGAATTTACTTCATCAATGAGAATTTCATGGGATTTGTGAGTTGCTCTTTCCACGACTTCAACTTTTCCTGCTTTCAGCGAACGACCCGGAACAATGCGATAGGGAATGCCGATTAAATCAGCATCTTTGAATTTAACTCCGGCTCGTTCGTCGCGGTCATCTAGTAGGGTTTCAATGCCAGATTGGTTGAGTTCTGCGTAGAGTTTTTCGGCGACTTCTACTTGTTGGGCGTCGGAAATATTGGGGATGCTAATTATGGCGTGATACGGGGCGATCGCCACTGGCCAAATTATCCCGTCTTTGTCGTAGGATTGTTCTACGGCCGATTGAGCTAGCCGCGACACGCCGACGCCGTAGCAGCCCATCATAAAGGGCATTTCTTCGCCTTGTTCGCTGGTGTAGGTAGCGCCCATTGCTTGGGAGTATTTGGTTCCTAATTGGAAGATGTGGCCGACTTCGATGCCTCTGGCGCTTTGCAAGGTTTGTTCGGGATTGTGCACTGCCCGATCGCCCTTTTTGGCTGTTCTGACACCCACAACCGTTGCTGGTAGCGGAAATTCTTTATCCCAATTAGCCCCGACCACGTGGTATCCTGATTCGTTTGAACCAGTGACAAAGTTGGTCAGGTCAACTGCAGTGCGATCGACCAAACGCAAAAACTTGGGAGAAACCCCCCCTTGCCCCCCCTTGGTAAGGGGGGGATTTGAGTCTTCTTGCCCCCCCTTGGTAAGGGGGGGATTTGAGTCTTCTTGCCCCCCCTTGGTAAGGGGGGGTTGGGGGGGGTTGGAGGCGATATAATCATCAGCAAGATCCGGAGCCATATAACCGAGAGGTAAAGATTTAGCCGCCCATTTCCGCTGAGCTTCCGCATCGGGAACAGTCAGAAATAAAACAGTTTTAGCTTGATAATTTCCCGCTAACTTCGTCAATTCATTCAGCAACTTTACCTGATTAACATCTTGGTCGCCACGAATGCTTACCAATACCAAGACTGTGATGCCATTGTCGTAAACAGCTTGGTAAAGCACATTTTTGACAACTTGCGTCGGAGAACATTTCAAAAATTTGCAAAGTTTATCAATTGTTTCAGTTCCCGGCGTTTCCCGCTTTTCAAACGTTGCAAAGGGCGACGGTTCCACATCAGCAGGCATCGATACAGCCTTTTCCACATTAGCTGCATACTGACCATCTTCAGTATAAAGAACTTCATCTTCTCCCGCTTCAGCCAACACCATAAACTCTTGAGAACCAGAGCCGCCAATTGCTCCAGAATCAGCATCTACTGCTCGGAATTGCAAGCCCGATCGTCGCAGCATATTGCTGTAAGCTTGAGCCATATCCTGATAAGTTTTTTTCAAACTTTCTTCGTTAGTGTGGAAAGAATAGCCATCTTTCATAATGAATTCGCGACCGCGCATCAACCCAAAACGCGGGCGAATTTCATCGCGAAACTTAGTTTGAATTTGATAAAGATGTAAAGGCAATTGCCGATAGGAACGAATCATATCTTTAGCAATTGTAGTAATTACTTCTTCGTGAGTTGGGCCCAGTCCCAATTCTCGCTGCTGCCTATCTGTCATGGCAAACATAATACCTTCAGCTTGAGTGTAGGTGTCCCAGCGGCCGGATTCCCGCCACAAATCGGCCGGTTGCAATTGCGGGAGGAGACATTCTTGAGCGCCGGTAGCGTCCATTTCTTCGCGCACAATTTGAGATACTTTTTTGAGAACTCGCCACATTAAAGGTAGATAAGCGTAAATTCCGCTACCGATGCGCCGGATGTATCCGGCACGGAGTAATAGTTTGTGGCTAGGAATTTCTGCTTCTGCCGGGTCTTCGCGCAGGGTAACAAAAAGCATTTGAGATAGTCGCATGGCTGATTTCCTTAAAATACCGGATGAGTGTAATTTTAGATCAACTTCTGATATTATCAGAACTAAGCCCGATTTGATTAAATATATGAATAAAATTTGGCAAAACTATGAAAAAGGTATGGTAGTCTTTGATAATTGTCACTCTCCTACTGTGCAATCTCAGTGGCTTGCCTTAAAAGATGAAATAGGAGAATTTGTTCGAGAACCTAATTTAAGCGAAATTTGGGATATTGTTCATGCTGCTGGTCGATTGCTTTACAAACTAATCGGAATTCCCTTATATTTACTGGCCTATCCTACTGTTCGCAAACACAGTCAACGTTTCGAGGAGTACGGCTGTATTCGCAGCATTCGCAACTGTGAGGGTAAATGCTGCGGCAAAAATTCGTAGGGTACGCTGCGGCGCACCTGATATCATGTTTGTTGAATGACGCGCAATTACATTCTAATGACCGACAGCATCCAGGATACCCGCCACGTGATTCATCCGTCCAGAAATAAAAAACCTGTATCCGATGAAACTTGCCGAACGTATTTATCCGTGGGATCAATGCTTCAATCTAAAATCTAAAATCTAAAATCTAAAATGGATTGACCGGATTCAAAAAACAATGCAACTTGAGGCAAGCGCCAAACCCATATCCAGTAACTAATTCCCACTCTAAAATCTAAAATCGCATGACCAGATTTATTCATGATCAATTTGCCAAACAGTATCTGAAAGAACTATTAACCCCTCTCGGTAATGTAGAAACCAGCCGGGATGTTGCTGGAGAAGTAAGGCAGGTTGACGTTTTATTTGCCCCGAAAGCAGAACCGGAAGTCGAAGCAACCGCCCTCGGCATTTTGGGTCAAATTGCAGTAAAACCCGCTGTATTTGAACCCTTCCGCAGCCCCGTCCAAATCGGAGAAATTCGCAGTTGTCTGGGCAAACTCTTCGATATCCACGGCGAATTTGAACGCGCCGCAGCTAGAGAAAATACCCGGATTGCAGAGGCAGACTTGCCCCAACTTTGGATACTGTCGCCGACTGTTTCCGACACGATATTAGCTGGATTTCGAGCGATTCCCGAACCGGAAAATTGGGTAAGTGGAGTTTATTTTATGGGTCCATCTCTGAAAGCAGCGATTATTGCCATTCACCAACTCCCCCGGACTCCAGAAACCCTGTGGCTGAGAGTTTTAGGGAAGGGAAACGTGCAGAAGCAAGCTATTGCCGAATTGAGAGAGTTACCCTCAGATAATGTCTTTCGGTTGAATGCGTTAGAATTGTTGTACAACTTGCGAACGATATTAGAAGTACGTCAAGACATAGATCGAGAAGATCGGGAGTTAATTATGGAACTGTCACCCCTCTACTTGCAACGGTTGGAAGATGCAACTCAGCGCGGTATCCAGCAAGGTATCCAGCAAGGTATCCAGCAAGGTATTCAGCAAGGTATCCAGCAAGGTATGCAGCAAGGTATTCAGCAAGGTATGCAGCAAGCTATGCAGCGCGCTCAACGCCTTATGGTTGAGAGTCTCCTACAACTAAAATTTGGCGAGATTGATGAAGAATTAGCCCAAATAATCGAGCCTTTGATTCAGCTAGAACCCCTCGATCGCACGCGACTAATTAGGCAGCTCGATCGCTCTCAATTACTAGCTCATTTTGAAGATACAAACCAACCGGAATCCTAACTCAGCAGCGCGCTCTACGATAGGTAGGGGGCGCTAAATATCACTTTACTATTTATTATTATATATCTAGAAAATCGGGAGTTAATGATGGAACTGTCACCACTCTATTTACAACGACTTGAAGAAGCAACTCAACGAGGTATCGAGCAAGGTATTCAGCAAGGTATTCAGCAAGGTATTCAGCAAGGTATTCAGCAAGGTATTCAGCAAAGTAAACGCCCGATAGTTGAGAGTATGTTAGAAGTGTATTTTGGCGAGATTGATGAAGAATTATCCCAACTAATCGACCCTTTGATTCAACTAGAACCCATCGAGATCGCGCGACTGATTATGCAGCTCGATCGCCGGGAATTACTCGCTCGTTTTGAGCCTGAAAATCCAACGGAATCCTAAATCGGTAGCGCACTCTACGATATGTAGAGTGCATCACATCGCACTTTACTACTATTGATAATTGGTGGGGATTGCTCCCGCCTCAAACTTGCCAGTTTTATGCGAACTCTGCTGCTACCAATCCCTTAAAAAGTAATTTCTGACTTTAGACGGATTTATTTTTTAGCTTCCAGAGCCATAATAAGCAGTAAGGATGAGATCACTATAGAACTGATTTACCACTCATCCCAATGTCACTAATAAGGCCTTCCGTAAGATAAAGCCGAACCCAAACAAAACCTCATCTAAAGATTACAAACACCCCTAGAAAAAAGTTGGGGGCAATTTTCGCTATGCCGAGTTAGGCATAAAAATTAAGGAGGTAAATTATGTTTCAAAGCGAGTTATTAATGTCGCTGTACACTCCAAAACTCGATAGGGGCCAAATGCCAGTAGAAATGCCAGTACAAATGCCAGTAGAAATAGATGTGCCATTTGACCACCCCGATATCGGAGGGCTGATGTTTTTAAGCCCTCAGTTTTTCGTGGCCTTAATCGCCGGAGTCATTATGGCTTTCGGCTTCCAATTCCTGTTAACAAATTTCTCGATCGCCGCCAAGATATCAAATTGGGACGAGGCTTTACCCGACGATGACGATGATGATGATGAGTCCGAAAGTATAGGCAAGAAAGTTCGGAAAATCGAAGGTTTAGTCGGGGGTTGGATTTTAGTCACCGTTAACCTGGCTTTATTTTTGGCTTGTTTTTTGGCAGTCAAACTAACTTCAATTGCCAGCGTAGACGGAGCGGCAATTATTGGTGTGGTCATCTGGGCTGCGTACTTTTTAACCCTGGTGTGGCTCGGTTCTAGCGCCGTCGGTTCCATGATCGGTTCCTTGATAAAAACTGCTTTTTCAGGCGTTCAAGGGCTCATGGGTACTGCTGGTGCTGCGATCGGCGGCAAGATGGCCAGCGACCAAATGGTCAATACTGTAGAGGCATCTGTGGCTGCTGTCCGCCGCGAATTGAGTTCGGCGGTAGACCCGGATAGCATTCGCGAAACACTGCAAGACTATGTGGGTTCTTTGCAGTTACCGAAACTAGATGTTAAGGAAATTCGCGGTCAATTTGAAAAGTTGCTGGGCGATGCAGATATCAAATCTCTTGCGGGAAGCGACGTTCTGAAGAATGTTAACCGCCAGACTTTTGTGGATTTAGTTAAGAGTCGCACAGACTTTTCTCAAGAGGAAATAACTCAAGTTGCTGACCAACTCGAAGGCGTTTGGAAGCAAACTTTCGGCAAGCAGCAAGAGCAGAAAGACCCGAATTTAGAGTTGGTTGATTTTCTCAAGTTTGCGGCTCCCGATTTGCTGAAGTCTGACGAACTCAACGCCAAGCTGTCTCAAATTCTGGAAAGTAGGGAAAACAAATCGGGCTCGGGCTCAGGCGGAATGAAGCGAGCGATGCAGTTGGGTGTCGAAGCTCTTGTCGGCACTGTTTTGTCGCGGACGGATTTGTCTGATTTGGATGTTGAAAAAATCTCTGGTCAGTTGCAACAACTGACAGCACAAGGGACTCAAAAAGCTAAATCTTTTGCTTCTCAGGTGGGCGATAAAGTGCCTGCGCTGCCTTTCAATACAGCTAAGGCTGATGTGGAAAACTACTTGATGAATGCCCAACCTTGGCATCTCAACCGGGAGACAATCAAGCAGGAATTTAGGGATGTGATTTACGACCCGGAAGCTTCTCCGGGGGCTGTCTTGCGTCAGTTAGAAATGTTTAATCCCGATTATTTTGTAGGGATTCTGGGCCGCCGTGAGGGGTTTGCTCCTGAACAGGTGACGGAAATTGCCGAACAGCTTGAAGGTGTCCGACAAGAAGTGTTGGAAATTGTGCAAGCTGCTGCTGGTGAAGAACAGTCTCAAGATTTGCGGAGTCGGATTGAGAATTATTTGCGATCGACCGGCAAGGAGGAATTGAATCCTGAAGGTATCGAGCGGGATTTCCAAGCGCTTTTGGAAGATCGGGATGCTGGTTTTGAGGCTTTGCGCGATCGCCTGTCGCAGTTTAACCGCGATACTTTGGTGCAGTTGCTGGGTCAGCGGGAAGATTTCAGTCCAGAGGAAGCCGATCAGTTAATCGGGCGGCTCGAAGGTTCGCGCGATCGCGTGATTTCTAAAGCTCAAGAATTGCAAGAGCAAGCGCAATCGAAAGCGCAAGAATTGCGACAAAAGGTAGAAGACTATCTCCGCAATACTAATAAGGAAGAACTCAATCCCGAAGCGATCG
Organism: Microcoleus sp. B5-D4; assembly: GCF_036705145.1. Lineage (NCBI taxonomy): Bacteria > Bacillati > Cyanobacteriota > Cyanophyceae > Oscillatoriales > Microcoleaceae > Microcoleus > Microcoleus sp. B5-D4. The sequence continues at coordinate 40,349 of NZ_JAUBTV010000016.1, forward strand.
AGCGCGAGTTTCAAACGCTGTTAAACGACCCGGAAGCCGGATTCAAAGCGCTGAGAGAACGCTTATCTCAATTCGACCGCGATACGCTGGTGCAGTTGCTGTCACAGCGCCAAGACCTCAGCGAAGAACAGATCAATCAGACGATCGACCGAATCGAATCTGTGCGCGACAACATTATCCACGCGCCGCAAATAGTTGCAGATAGAGCTAAGCAGCAGTACGAGGAAGTTACTGCAAAAATTGGCGATTACCTGCGGAATACAAACCTGGAAGAACTCGATCCAGAAGCCATCAATCGGGATTTGACTAAATTGTTTGAAAATCCGAAAGAGGGTGCTTTGGCACTTCGGGACAGACTTTCTCAGGTCGATCGCGAAACTTTAGTCAAGTTGCTGTCGCAGCGGGAAGATTTGAGCGAAGAACAGATCAATCGGACGATCGATCGCGTGCAAGATTCGATTCGCAGCATCGTGAAATCGCCCCGCCGCTTGGCCTCTCGCGCTCAAAAAACAGTCCGCGATTTCCAAGGAAGTTTGGAAAATTACTTGCGGAATACGGACAAGGAAGAACTCAATCCTGAAAGCATCAAACGCGATTTGCAGTTGCTGTTTAGTGAGCCGGGAATGGGGATGCAAAGTTTGGGCGATCGCCTGAAGCACTTCGATCGATCGACTCTGGTAGCATTGCTGTCGCAGCGGGAAGATATCTCGTTCGATGAAGCAAACAAAATTGCCGACCAAATTGAATCTGTCCGCAACCAAATTGTCGAACAAGTTCAAATGGTTCAGGACAAGTTTCAGTCAGCAATGGATGGTATTTTCGGCAAAATCCGGGATTACCTCAATTCCCTCGATCGACCAGAGCTCAACTACGAAGGCATCAAGCGGGACTTACGCAAAGTGTTTGACGACCCGCAGGCCGGATTTGATGCGATTAAAGAGCGTTTAGGTGAGTTCGATCGCGGTACTTTAGTTGCCCTGCTGAGTTCTCGTTCCGATATTTCCGAGACTGACGCTCACCGAATTGTTGACCAAATGGAAGGAGCCAGGGACAGCGTTTTATTGCGATCGGAACGCCTGCAACATGAAGCCAAAAAACGCATCAAACAGCTCAAGAAAAAGACCAAGCAGCAAGCAGAAGATGCGCGCGAAGCGGCAGCAGCAGCAGCTTGGTGGCTGTTCGGTACGGCTCTGACTTCTGTGGTTGTTTCGGCTTTGGCTGGAGCAATAGCAGTTAACGGGATTTCGGGTTTGTTTAGCTAGATTTTCAACGAGTTTGAAATAAAGTTCTCCTGATTCTAGGCTGGCGTTTTGCCAGCCTATTTTCTTTGGAATAATATCAGAGTCCTTCAGGATTCTATAGTTGGCGGAAATACTCTCGATAAATCGAGCGCCAAGTCGTGAAAATAAGGCAGATTAACAGACTCGTTGGGCAGAAAAATCAGCGTCCTGCGATAACCAAATTGGCCAGGGGCATTCTGATACGGATCGCTGTAACATTCCAAGCAAGTTTGTAATAAATTAAATATCCAATAGTTCGAGATTCCGGCTTCAGCATAAAGGGGGAGCTTAACCTGTTTGTCGTAACTCAAAGAAGAATCTGCAATCTCAATCAGCAACAGTATATCCCCTGGACAGGGGTGAGAGGATAGATAGTCGTCAGGGCGATTTTGGACGATCGCACGATCGGGTTCTGGTTCGCTGTCATCAGGCAGAATAATAGGTTGTTGTCCCCGCAGTGTCGCCCTTTCTCCCAGCAGCTTAAATAACTCGCGTTCCAAGCGTGTCTCGCAAACCGAGTGAGCGGTACCTTTAGCTGCCATTTTCACAAGTTCTCCCTTGATTAACTCAACTCGATCGTCCTCACCAAAGAACCCCAGTTCTGTGAGGCGATGATATTCCGCTATGGTGAAGCGTTTTGCAGTTGCGATCGACATAACAGCCACCTCAATACAGGTATGTTGCGATTATAGGCGATCGGCGATCGGCTAAACAATGCTAATCATGAGAGCCGCTAACAACAATCTTGTCAAATTTTCCTCATCCTTTGGTTGCACTTTTTCCCAACTTTGGTGAATTTACTCCCCGAACTTATGTCCGGGATCATCTCTGTCTTAAGCAAGATTCTAGCATCACTATTTATTAGGTACTTTAACTTAAGTAGCAAACAAAAGTTTTCTCAAAAATAAGAAAACTGAGCAATACATATTATTTTGGAGGCTTGAATGACCTTTACTACCAGTGCTTACGACCAAGGAAAAGCAGATATTAAGCAGTTGAGTGTAGACGACCAATTAGGTTTGCTGTGGTTTGTTTACACCGAAATGGGCAAGTCAATAACGCCAGCGGCTCCCGGTGCTTCCGGTTCCGAAATCGCTCAGGGTTTGTTCGAGCAAGTCAAGCCGCTGCCCCACGAAGAACAACTACAAGTAATGCGCGACATTGCCTCAAAAGCCAATACCGAAATCAGCCGGATGTACGGCTCGATGAGCCCTGAAACGAAACTGGCTTTTTGGTATTTTCTAGCAGTAGGAATGGACGAAGGAACTATTATTCCTGTCCCTCCAGACTATCAACTTCCCGACGCAGGAAAATCTTTATTAGGAAAGATTGAGGGCATGGACTTCCAGCAGCAAATTGATTTCCTTCGCGGTACAATTTTAGAAATGGGTGCTGAAGCCGCTCCGGGGGCTGGCATTTAAAAATAGGACTTACGAAAAACAACCCGGTTTCTCGGAGAATATTGGGTGTGGTAACGACGCATCTAGGAAGAAACCGGGTTTTTTGCGCCGTTTGATGCGTAAGCTGGTGTGCATTTATATTGTATGTTGAGGGCGGGCTTTCCGGCCCACCCCACAAGAGTGAAAATTTATTTTACCATGCAATTTAAATGCGGATTAGCTTAAGTTCTCAAAAAGATTAGTAAGTAGCTCAAACTAATACGCCGCGCCAGAAACCAGGCTTCTTCAAGAAACCGGGTTTCTGGCTGTTGTGTTTTTTTAGGTTTACGGCGAAGATCCGCACTTTACAGCTAATAACTGAATTCAACGGCTCTGTTTCCCACAACTTCCGGCGCAGCGACTGTTAAACGCATATCTTCGCAGGCAAATGTTAGCAAGGGCTGACCTAAGTTTAAACTGGCAAAAGGACTTTCTTCTGCCACTTCTAATTCGCCTTTAATCAAACCGATGCGAGACTCTAATCCTCCTTTAAACAACAGCAAATTGCTGCTGTCAGCGCTGAAAACATTTCCGCTAAAAGGCAGCGGTAAGGCTAAGCTTTGCTGGCTGTAATTGAGGCTGCACAGTTGACGGTTTCCTTGGCTAACTGTGACGCGGTAGCCTAGCGGTGCTGCCTTTACCGAATCGCTACCTTCCCAACTAAATTGAGCTAATTCTTTAGGAAGTCCCCAAATTTCGCGCCCGCCGGCTACCGAGTTAGGATTGTCTACGTAAATATGGGAAATCCAAGCGCCCCATTTTCCTGCATAATTGGCGATCGCGCTCACTACAATTAACTCATTGTACTCCATCACCGAACCCAACCCGTAGGACGATATATAAATGCCACCTAGGGTTTTTCCTGGCAATAAAGAGACAATTTCTAACTCAGAGGGAACCAAGGGGCGCACTCGTGCCACATCTACCAATTGTAAAGTCTCAACAGCATAACCTTGCAGATTCCAAGGTGCAGATGGATATACCATTTTCAGTGATTAAATTTATGAGCTTTTATATTTATTTTAGCTTGGCGCTTCAAAAAGCAACTATTTTTGGTATTTCTTCACAAGTTGTTAGTAATTTACTTTATTTAAACAAATTAATATGTGACGATTAATTTGATGAATAGTTGACGTGGGTTATCTGTTGTATGGGGGCGGGTTTAGTAATATTGTTAGTAGGAATTAGATATTATTCGTAAAACCCGCCCCTACAGATATTATCAGCGTTAATCCGCTTTAATCTGCGGTTAAAAACCTGCCAATCTACTTACTAGCATAACCCGTACTTACCAAAAACTCCCGCAACTTCCCGAAGAATTGAGAGCGATCGCGTCCTTGATAAACCCTCTCCAACAACTGCCAACCTTCCGCCTCCTGGCCCATGACATACTTGTTCGCCATGAAGGCAGCCAAAACCCCTTTCACCTCCCCATTTTCACTCAAACGCTTGTTAGATTCCAGCCAAAGCTCAGCAGAATTCGTGTATACTTCCACCGGATACTCTTTGCTAACATTTTGCATTTTACCTTGGCGGTACTGCCAAATTTGCAACGGAAAGCGAGAATCAGCGTAATTTGTAAATGCCTCGGAAAATCTGCCGTCCTGACTCTTAAACTCTGGGATATCATTTTTGCCAAAATCGACTATTTCGTAACTCACATTGCCCCAGAAATGCTTGATATGAGTGTATTTGTTAGTTGCCGAGTCGTAGCGGTAAATAAACGAATAATTGCAGCAGCGGACGCCGCTTTTGGTTGACACTAAATCTGCCAGCACTTCCGGTTCCTTGTCGCCGTCTAAATCACGGATTCGTAGCGATAAAAAACGTCCTTCTGATATTCCTTCGCTGGCTCTTTGGTCGGGGTTATCTACTAGAGAACGAGTCGGAATCAGCACTGGTTCTTCTAATAAACTTTTACCGTCGCGGATAATTCTGATGCGGAGATTTTTAGCATTTTCTGCTTCTTTTACGAAAGAAACTTCCGCCCGAACTTTCCCCGCTTCTGAGATTTCTGTTGTTCTCGGCGGGCCGATATTCGCCGGAATTTGGGCGATATATTCGGCAGGAACTAAGGCAGTTCGGCCGGGTTTGGCGATCGCCTGACAGAAAAAAGTTGCGACTTCGGCGCGAGTAACATTCCGAGTAGGTTCTAGCTGTTTAACAGCAGGATAATTGACCACAAGTTGTTTTTCTGTGGCGGCGGCGATCGCACTTCTGGCCAGTTCGGGAATATCCCGCGCATCCTCAAAAGTCGCATCCAAAATCTCAGCCGCAGGCCCCGTAGGTGTATATTTCAAGCCGCTGCTTAAAGCTACCAAAGCCTGCCAGCGGGTAATATTCAAAGTGGGGTTAAAGATACTGCCACTGTATCCAGACATAAAACCCGTCTGATAAGCTTCTCGAATTGCTTTAAAACCCCAGTAATTTGTAGGAATATCTGCAAAGTCGATCGGAGCGCGGACGGTTTTGGCATCGGGAAAAGCCATGCGAACCATCGCCGCAAACTCAGCGCGGCTGACGGGGCGATTCGGGCGAAAAGTGCCGTCTTCGTAGTAGCCACTAATAATTTTTTTCTGTGCTAACTCCTCTATGCAAGCTTGCGCCCAATGGTCGTTAACATCCTTAAATTTGGGTTGAGCAAATGCCGGCGCTACATTCAGACCCGGAAACATTAAATTCCCGATGATTATCCCCAGGGCTACCAGTAAACCGATGATAGCTTGCCATCTGTGCGATCGAATCATAGAACAGACTCCTCTACTTACAAATTGGCGATCGAAACTTTCGGAAAATTTATATAATATCAGGTATATTAACCGGATTTAATACCATTTATTAAAATTTTACCGGCGACTAAGGACACGGCAGTGCCGTGTCCCTAATTTTTCGAGTTCCTATAATAAAGCTTACTTCGACTCTAAAGTCATCTCCATCGCCATTTTTGTTGTGATTGTTAATTCTTGAGAACTGCCAGCATTTTTAGCACTCATTTCGCTATTTGAACTAACAGACTCAGTAGACCGAAAAGGCATTAATCTATCCAAGCGCCTTGTGGCTGCTCCCCGACCCTGAGAAGCAAAATATTTTAGGGTTAAGGTAGTTCCCGGAGGCAGTTGGGGAGAGGTAATATTTTGAGGGTTTGCTTGCTGCTCTATACTTACATTCAGAGAGGCAACTCCATCTTGCCAACTAGCCAATTCATAGGTAGCAATGTTATTCACATTCATGCCGAAATCAGAGGAAGAATAAACGCGCCATTTGGCTCCTTTTCCTACTGCTTCGGCAGGCAGCGGCGAGGCAAGTTGCTCTAGAGACTTAGACATTTGTCCAACCATTTGTTTGAGGTTGTTGTCCGCTTTTTCGGGCAAAATAATGTCACCTCCTTTATTAAAACCGCGATTGTCCATGATGAAAGAGCCTTTCATTCCGACCATGCTTTTGAGTGCGGAACGCATGGCATCTCTGGCGGCTGGCGGGGTATTTCCAGTATCGCCTGTGATATCTGCGTTAGTATAAGCAAACTCGTAGTGAATATCGCCGTTGGGCTCAATTTTAGTGACTTTTGTCTCGAAAGTCATCACCGATACTGGACTTTTAGCCACAGGCGAAGACCGACCCAATGCGGATATTTCCATATCCATTTTTACGGTCATAACAGTTGTTTCTTTGACATCGATAGCTGGTTTTAAACGCAGTTGCTGTCGGGGTTCTACTCCCGGATTTAGCAGTACCACTTGCGGGGTTTTCGGGTTGGGGGCAGGCGCGGATACACCCCTGGATGGCTGCTGCACTAGAAGTGGAGTTTCAGCACTTAGGGAAGCAGGAGAAAGCTCGATCGCCCATCCGGCACTTACCAAACAAAGAGATGCAATAAACTGTATTTTTTTCATGGATTTAATTTCCTGTTATTTGAATGTTAGCCTGTTCCCACAGTCGATCGACTGTCACGAATTTGTAACCTTTATACAAAAGCAATGGAATTATTTTATCCGCCGAATCTGCAACATCTTCGCCGCCGCAATAGCCGTCGTGCAGTACAATAATAGATCCGTTTTCAGTTTGCTGCACGATGCGACTAATAACTTTCTTAACCCCCGGTCGCACCCAATCTTCCGGGACGACACTCCACATTACAGGGCGATATTCCCACTGTTGCAATAACTCTAATGTTCGCGGCGTAAAAATGCCGTTGGGTGGCCGCACGTCCAGGATTAATTTTGGGTCTAAATCGCAAGCTTTGGCAATTGCTTTCTGCGTGTCTTCTAAACTTTGTTTTAGTTCGTGGGTTTTGAGTTTGGGAAACGATATATGCTGATAGCCGTGGAGGCCGATCCAGTGTCCGCGATCGTACACTTCTTTAGCCGTTTCGGGATGCCTGTCCACGCAAAAGCCTAGCCAGAAAAAACTAGCTTTTATGTCGTATTTGTCTAAAACTTTTAACAGTTGAGGTGTGTGCTGACGGTGCGGCCCGTCGTCAAATGTGAGAGCAATTTCTCGGCTGTTGATATCTCCCGTCCACAGACATCTGGGAAAAGCAGATTTGAGGATGGGATGAACGACAGGAAACAGGGGTGCTAGTGGCATTGATTAACCTTGATAAATGCGATCGGGTAGAAATGAAGCTGCGTTACAATAGAATAAAGTTAACTCAATCGAGGTAAATATGACAACTGCCGTTGATATTGGAACGCTAATTGTCCGCACGCCGGGAACTTGCGGCGGCCTCCCCCGCATCGCAGGTACAAGAATGTCCGTTCGGAGCATAGCAATTGACTACAAAGCAGGAATGACTCCTGAAAAAATTGCTGAAGAATTTCCGCATTTGACCTTAGCACAAATTTATGCAGGCTTGGCTTATTATCACGCTAATAAAGATGAAGTTGAGGCGGAGATAGCAGCGTACTACGAAGAGTGCAAGTATTGGGAAGCTGAATACATGGCAGGTAAGTTATCGTGAGTCAAATTCGTCTCTATATTGATGAAGATTCTGGCAACCTTTCGTTGGTAGAATCTTTGCGTAATTCTGCTGTAGAGGTGATGACTACCTCAGACGCGAATAAACTTAGCTCTTCAGATGAGGAGCAGCTAATCTGGGCAACTGAGCAAGGGCGCGTCATTTACAGTTCTAACATGGGAGATTTCTGCCGTTTGCACAGAACTTTTGCTGAACAAAAAAGAACTCATTCAGGAATTATTGTTGTACCTAGACAAAATTACTCAGTAGGCGCTCAGTGGCGGGGAATATTGAATCTAATGGCGGCTAAGTCAGCCGAGGAAATGATAAATCAACTGGAATATTTGGGGAATTATATTAGAGATGAATAACTATTGGTAATAGATGAGCGATCGCCCTTAAAAACTTGCTTAACTCTTTTGATAGAGCCTCAAACTATGTCCGATCGCATCGACCTCTATCTCGCGGTTGATGCGATCGCCCTGCGGTGTCCTCCTATACTGAAAACCAGCATAACTAATCGAAAAACCATCAAGGAGGAACAATGACAGAGGAATATTTAGCCGAACGCACAGTTTCAGCCGTATTTAAGGAAGAAGAACAATTAGACGGCGTAATTCGGCGCTTGCTCGATCGCGGAGTTTCCCGCGACCACATCTCAGTAATGGGAAAAAACTTTCAGTCTAAAACTAAAATTGCCGGCTTTATTACTAAAAAAGATGTAATTTTAGGCGGTCTGCGAAGCGGGGCGATTTTTGGTTCCTTATTCGGTTCTTTTTTGGGTTTGCTAACAGGCGTCGGCGTGCTGTTTATTCCCTTTGTCGGTGCAGTAGTCTCGGCGGGCCCGCTGGGTGCGGTACTGTTGGGTGCTGCTAGCGGCGCGATCGCAGGTTCGGCCGGTGCGGGTCTAGTTTCCGCTTTAGTCGCTTTGGGAATGCCCGAAGACAAAGCAACTATCTATCAAACCCGCGTTGAAGCAGGCGAATTTCTCGTGATGGCAGAAGTTCCCGCAGATAAATCGGGCGAATTTCAACTCTTGCTAGAAAGTGCAGGTGGCGAAGAAGTTTCAGTTAGCGAGATGACGCTGCCGCGCGCCGTCAAAGGTCGCTGCAATAGTCCGGCAGATTTGTCTCCAGAAGTGCGATCGCACCTGTCGGAAGCAGCTCAAAAAACCTTTATGGAATCCTACAACGCCGCATTTGATGAAAGCAACGACTCGATACAAGCCGAACACACCGCTTGGAACGCCATTCACCAGCAGTACGAAGAAGATGAAAACGGCGTTTGGACGAAGCCTTTAGCCAAAGTCTAGTCTTGCAATCGCAGCAAACTAATAAAAAATACAATCAAGCCTCTAGAACTGCGGTTCTGGAGGCTTTTACGATTTGAGATTTGAGATTTGAGATTTTATAATTGTGAAAAACTTAATTTTTAATCATTGGGGAATGGCTGAAAGTCTCATGAGTTTTTGAAAGTGGTATTGCACTAGGTTGCGTTGTCAAGTACAATCTATAGGCTTACGATATAAAATTGAGTTAAGCAAATGCAAAAATACGTTTGTACAGTTTGCAATTACGTCTACGATCCAGCAGAAGGCGACCCCGACGGAGGCATAGATCCCGGTACTGCCTTTGAAGATATCCCCGACGATTGGGTTTGTCCCACTTGCGGGGCGGCAAAATCCGATTTTGAACCAGAATAAGCGAGAAAAAATTTGTCCGATCGAATGCTCAAAATTACAGTCATTGGCGGTGGTGCTGCAGGTTTTTTTAGTGCAATTACCTGTGCCAAAACCTACCCACAGGCCCGCGTCACTTTACTAGAAGCTGGCCGGCAACTCCTGGCCAAAGTTCGCATCTCTGGCGGCGGGCGCTGCAACGTTACTCACGCTTGTTTTGATCCGGGCGTTTTAGTGCAGAATTACCCCAGAGGTGGAAAAGCTCTGCGCGGTGCTTTTACTCGATTTCAACCGCGCGATACTGTTGAATGGTTTGCCAGTCACGGTGTGAAGTTGAAAACCGAAGAAGACGGGCGAATGTTTCCGACCACAGACGATTCGGGGACAATTGTTAACTGTTTGATCCGCGCTGCTGAGGATGCAGGCGTGAAAATTCGCACCGGTGATGCAGTAGTTTCTGTAAAGAAATTAACATTGGAGGGCGGGCACGGGGGCACCGCCCCTACATTTGAAATTGAGTTGAAATCTGGGGAGAGTTTTAAGTGCGATCGCATTCTTCTCGCTACAGGCAGCAATCCTTCGGGTTATAAGTGGGCAAAAGAGTTAGGTAATACTGTAGAACTGCCTGTTCCTTCTCTATTTACTTTTAATATTTCCGACAGCAGAATCAAAGATTTAGCCGGAATTTCTGTTCCTAATGCTAAGGTGAAATTGCCGGGGGCTAAATTAGAACAAAGCGGGCCTTTGCTAATTACTCACTGGGGTTTAAGTGGGCCTGCTGTACTCAAACTTTCGGCTTGGGGTGCGAGATTTTTGCACGATCGCCATTATAAAACATCTGTGCTGATTAATTGGCTTCCCCAGTACAATGCGGAAGTTTTGCGGCAGCAACTGCTAGCGGTGAAGTCGCAGTTGTCGCACCGATTGATTGTCTCTAGCTGTCCGTTTCCGGTGCCGCGCCGCCTCTGGGAACGTTTGACCAGTTCGATCGGCATTGACGAGCAAAAACGCTGGGCCGACTTATCTAACAAAATCCTCGATCGCCTCCTGCTAGAACTCGTTCAAGGCGAATATCAGATTGCCGGAAAAGGCGCATTTAAGGAAGAGTTCGTCACCTGCGGCGGTGTCAACCTCAAAGAAGTCGATTTCAAGACAATGGAAAGCCGCCGCTGTCCCGGACTTTTCTTTGCTGGCGAAATCTTGGATATCGACGGCGTGACGGGCGGTTTTAATTTCCAAAGTGCCTGGACTACGGCGTGGTTGGCGGGGAACGCGATCGGCAAATGATACGATTTTAGATTGGGGAATACTTGCTCTATAAAGGTTTGGGAGTTGCGAGCGCGCGATCGGCTTGCCTGTATTAAATTTTGTGTTATTTTTGAATGAAGGCGCACCAAATGTGTGTCAACTTCAGCTTGTAGACAAAATTCGCAGTTTTGCGAAGTTAACATCGGGTGAGATACATGAAAAACTTGAATCTACAAACCCTAAAGTTCGATCGCAACCTTGAGGGCCATCTTGACTCACCTTTCATCGAAAAAAATGGCTTGCTGGAATTCAACCCCAAATTTATCACTCCCGAATTTTTAACAACCTGGACGTTTGAAACACACCTGTACGACGAACAAGTTGCGATCGACCACTTTGTCATCACATTTCCCAGCCGAACCGAACTCGAAAACTACGCCGCATCTTTCCGCCCCTTCGACGCCAAAACAGTTGAAGGCCCAGACTTGTTCCCAATTAACTTTTGTTCGGGAAACATTAACGTTCCCTCCGATTTGTGGCTGCATTTAATGACCTTATTAATGCCAGCGGGCGGCTTAGTAGTATTAGATGCGCCCCACGCAGCGGGCGACCAAAAAAACCGCTTCCAGCAAGAAAGAGGATTAGAAGCAGTTCACCACGTCGCGCTTCGAGTCGAAAACGTGCAGAATGCTGCTAAAATATGGCAAAATAAAAACTTTAAACCGCTATCAGAGCGTCCTCTAGACTACGGCTCATTAACCCAGTGGTTTCTGCAAAACCCCGCCGGACAAATCATCGAATTAATCGAGCGTCGCCCCGGCAACAACGCCACCTTTGACTGCAAAAACATCGCAGGCTTGCGTCTCAGCGAAGATAAAGTCAGTAGTCAGTAGTCAGTAGTCAGTTGGCAGTAGTCAGTTGGCAGTAGTCAGTAGTCATTAGTCAGTAGTCATTAGTTAACGGTTAACAGTTAACAGTCAACAGTCAACAGTCAACAATGCCCAATTCCCAATTCCCAATTCCCAATTCCCAAATCTATGGTTGCAATAAAAATCCCCAAAGTCACCATTCAACCCCCAACATTCAACTCAGTTGAAGAAGAACGCCGCCACCGCAAACAGCGTTTAGCCGCCGCATTCCGATTATTTGCCCGCTTCGGATTCAGCGAAGGAATTGCCGGACACATCACCGTCCGCGACCCCGAACACCTAGACCATTTCTGGGTTAATTCTTTTGGAATGCACTTTAGTTTAATTCGAGTCAGCGACCTAATTTTAGTCAACCACAAAGGCGAAGTTGTTGAAGGAAATAAACCCGTAAACGAAGCAGCATTTGCCATTCATTCCCAAGTGCACAGCGCCCGCCCCGACGTAATTGCAGCAGCCCACGCTCATTCTCCCTACGGCAAAAGTTGGTCGAGTTTGGGCCGCCTGCTTGACCCGCTGACGCAAGATGCTTGTTCTTTTTATGAAGACCAAAGTTTATTTGACGATTACACCGGAGTTGTTTTGGAAATCGAAGAAGCTAAACGCATCGCCAAAACTTTAGGTGAGAAAAAAGCGATTATTTTACAAAATCACGGACTGTTAACAGTAGGTCAAACAGTAGATGAAGCGGCTTGGTGGTTTATTGCAATGGAACGTTCTTGTCAAGCGCAGTTAATGGCCGAAGCAGCGGGAAAACCAATTCTCATCAAGCCAGAATGTGCGCGTTTAACACAGCAGCAAGTAGGGTCTCACCGCATGGGATGGTTTAGCTTTCAACCGCTTTATGACATGATAGTGCGTCGGGAACCTGACTTATTAGATTAGAAACTCGGCGGTTGAAACCGCTAGTACACAAACACCGTCCGCCTGCGGCGAATAAAGAATGAAGGGGTATTAAAGCCGGATTTAGTATCAGAAGTGCAAAATTTATAAATTCATGCTGACACGGATTCCAGCCAAGCTATCAAATCCTCTTGACTGGTAAAATCTAACAAGATTTCTCCTAAATCATCTAATTGTTCGAGAGATAACTGCTGGATGCGAGTTTGAACTTCTGGTGGGATTTCGCCAGTGCGCCGCGCGATTTGACGCAGAATTAATGCTGTTTGCCCCTCAATTAGACCTTCTTGGCGACCTTCTTGGCGACCTTCTTGCATCCCCTTAATAACAGCACCGCGTTGGTCTTCAAAGAACATTTCCCGCTTTTCTAATGATGCTAACTCGTCAAGGTTTAAGGTAGACCTGTTAGCAATGTTAAAAGCTGTTTGAATTTCGGGTACTGACGCCAATTTATCCGGTATTTCCTCCAGTTCAGGAGCATTTTTTATAAAATAAATCCAGCTTTGAATCAGATTTTCAACTTGTTCTAATTTTTTGTTAAACTTTGGTAGTTCAACAAAAACTAACTCTATTTCTCTATAATACTCGAAGTTTTCTTCGACTTCTTTAAATACAAAATGTGAGAGAAACTTTTCGGTATTTTCAAACAGGATAAAATCCGTAATTGTGAGAGCAATGAGAGGATTTAATTTTGAGTAGCCTTCTCTGCGTTTGAGTTGAGTGGCGTAGGTTTTGGCTGCATTATATATGACGCGCTTAGTAAAAGCTTCTACATTGATGACCTGCATTTCGATAATTACAGTTTTGTTGCCCGTAATTTTTGCTTTGACATCCAGGTAAGTGTCTTTTAATCCAGTAACGCTAGGCGCGGCGTAGGGATCGATGATTTCTAAGTCTTTAATTGTCGGCTCTGCGTTGTAGAGCATAGCATTGAGGAAGCTAATCAAAACTTCTTTGCTCTGGGGCGAAGCAAAGATTTTTTTGAAACCAAAATCTGTCTTAGGGTTGATGAAATTCATAATTGATAATTAGTAAATGGTGTTTCAATGTGATAATTATATCACAAAATTCCTTCCATTTCTAAATCTTCAATTATCTGCAATCCGCGCGGGTCGCCAACTCGCAAAAGTGAAGATTTAGCATCTTCCCGCACGCCCATGTCTTCATCTTCTTCTAAAGCTTCAATTAGACCATCGATCGCCCCAGCGTACACTATATTATTCGGCAATTCTCGCGCCAGTTGCCCGATCGCCCAAGCGGAATTACTTCGCACAGCAGACACAGCATCTCCCCGCAGCGCTTCAATCAACGGCGGAATCGCCGCAATCACCACATAGTAACCAACTTTTGCCATTTGACCCAGAGAACTCGCCGCCCACAAACGCACCGCCGAAATATCAGTTTTCAGAGAATCAATTAAAGATGGCAAAGCGCGGTGGTCCCTGCAATTTCCCAAGGCCCAAACTACCCCTTTGCGAACGTAACCGTTCCAGTCGCGGTTAAGCTGAAGAATCAGCGGTTCCACAGCATCGGGACTCGGATTTCGCCCCAAAGCATAAGCCGCGCTTACCCGCACCAAGGGGCAACCGTCTCTCAATAAATTAATTAAATGCGAAATTGCTCGATCGTCCTGCAGTTCGCAAAAAGCCCGCGCCGCAATCATCCGGTGCTGAGGTTCCGGGGATGCAAGCATTGGCAGCATTTCCTCTGGATCTGGCAGCGGGGGTTCGGATTCGTCAAATTGATCCAAAGGGCTTTCCAGTTCCGTGTCAGTATCAAGGGCGTTGGAGTAGTCGTTATTGTTCATAAAAAAACTTTACCGCACAGAGGATGCTCCTAAGCAACTCAGTCAGCAGTCACCAGTCAGCAGTCAATAATTGTAGGGTGCGCGCGATATTGCACCATTGTCAGCAACAGGCTTTCCGGCCTGTTCCACAAGAAGAAAATTTATCTTTTGTGGAACAGCCCGAAAAGCCTGTTCATAAAAGGCTAATTGAGAATGGTGCAACATATGAGTTACTACAAACGAATATCTCTGCTTTTACTTAAGTTGGTAGTGAGGAATTCAGTCCTCATAATTTGGATGAATCAGGACTTTAGCCCTGATTCCAAACCAGTAGAATTTATTTTTCAAAGAGACTTGAGCATCGAGACGGAATGACTTTGATAGCCTAATTTTTGATAGAGATTCACCGCCGGCTGATTGCTCAGAAATACTTGCAAACCAATTTGCAGATCGCCCCTTTCCCGCGCCCAATTTTCAGCATGAATAACTAAAGCTGCACCGACTCCTAGACGGCGATGTTCCGGTGCTACGTACAGCAAAAAAATGTGAGCGTAGCGTTCTCCGGTGGTTTGGTCGATCGCATTTCCCAACCACAAACATCCGACAACCGATGTCAGATTTTGGGCTTGAGATTGGGGATTGAGATACTGCGAGGGAAGCGCCGGCAAAATTTCTGCCTCTTCCTGGGTGTTTTTCTGGCACTCTACCCACCAAACCGGCGTCTGGTTAGAAAAATACTGCTCGACAGTTTGAGCCAAATGTCCCAATTCCCGCTCCGGGTAAAGCTCTTGGTATGTCCGGTGCATAAACTTTACCAGTTTTGCTCGATCGAGTCCCGATCCCGATCGCAGCCAGTAGCCCGGTATTAGTTGAGCAGACATCAACTCAGCGGACACGGAAAGCGGAATAATTTAGCCCCAAGAAAATTGGGTTCACTACTGCCGCTTGCTTTTGGGGGATCGCTTCCTCAATCGGTGCCGGGGCAGCCATGTCACCAGGCAAAAAGATGCGAGCACTGACTGCTACCAGAGCCGCGAAAAATACTAATACCGCTATAAATGGAGCAATGTATTGACGAATGATTGCCATAACTGCAAAAACTTGATTATTGAGTTGATATTATCAAGTGTACCATACAAATCTTGTCAGCTATAATGGTTGATTGGACACTTAGCTCAAGCCGGAGCGATCGCCGCCAATACCAACAAACAGAAAATATAATATTATGAGTGCCTCGCCTGCTGTTTATGAAGCTCTAGCTAAATCAATTGTTTTTTTGAATCAAAAGCCGAGCGCGCAAAATGAAGTTTCGACTTTCCTAGATACTAATGGCTACTATATCGATCGCATATTCGACGACCCCGAAACCAACTTTTATGCGATCGGGTTCGGTTCATCCAATCCCGAAAACCCGCCCGCCCTCGTATTTAAAGGTACAGACTTCATCGACGGCGACGCTATCTTTTCCGACTCGCGGGACATTGGTGTACCTGAATTTGAAAAGAACAAAGATAATATCCAAAATTGGCTCACAGAAATCGGTCAAAATACTGGTAAAAACCCCAGCAAATTATTGCCCGATGTCATCGGGCACAGTTGGGGCGGAGCCGTCGCTCAAATTGTAGCAACCGAATACACATCTCTGATCGGCGATATCTTTACTTTCAACTCTCCGGGAGTATCAGCGAGTACATTCAACACTTTTCGGAGAAATCTCGGCAGAGTCGGCAACAAAAATGTCACTCACTACCTTGCCAGCGGAGATGTAGTCAGCTTGTTTGGCGAAGCATTTATCCCGGGTAAAGTATTTATCCAAAGTTTTACAGATCCGAGTATTAATCCCTTAACTGTTTTGGCAAAACATCGAACTGAAAATTTGTTAACTACTCCGCCCGTGGGTTTTTTGCAGAGGCAAATTTCCGTAGAACAATTAAACAGCCCTGAATTTACTTATAACAACGATTCAGATTTTAACGAGTTTATCGCTGCGATGAATTTGGCCCTGCCCAATGTGTCAGTAGCCATCAGAACCAGAGGCGGTGCAGAGAGTGTGAGAACAGCACCAGAATTTTCTTTTGTGCAGTTAATCAGACAAATGCAATACGGTTTAGCTCCCTTACAACCGAATTATTTATCAGGCGACGCTCGCAACAATACTGCTACGGGGGGCCCAGGAGAGGATACAGTTACCGGCAACGGCGGTAACGATACTCTCAGAGGCAATCGAGGTAATGACAGCATCATCGGTGGTGATGGCGACGATTTCTTGTACGGCGGCAGAGATAACGATTATTTGGACGGTGGCGACGGAAACGATTTGGTTTCCGGCGAGTTTGGCAACGATTTTTTAATTGGTGGCGCCGGGCGCGATCGCTTTGTATTGGAATCCGGCGGCGGAGCAGATGTGATTTTAGATTTTCAAGATAGTCAAGATTTAATTACACTGTCGCGGGGTCTAACTTTTCCTCAAATTAGAGTAACCCAAGCGGGTGACGGAGCTTTAATTACTATCCCCGTTACTGGGGAAATTCTTGCTACTCTCAGAGGCGTAGTTGCCAGCGATCTTACGCGGGTAGATTTTGTATAGCTTTAGGGCTAGAAAAATTTGTAGTTTTGGTGGTGCGAAACCGGGGATGGTTTTGTAAAAAATTTTTTTGTATACAACAAAAAACCTGCTAAATCTGCCCCTAAAAAGCAACGAAATATGACCCATTAATATGGTTAATAACCGGAGTTTACAGTAAACTTAATTAAGTAGCTTAAACACTAATTCCCAATCTAACGACAGGAAATAAAAAAATATGTCCTCTTCTCCCGCCGCTTACGAAACTATAGCCAAGCAACTTGCTTACATAGATAACAACCCCCAGTCTCAAACTTTAGTTCAAACAGGTTTGAGCGCTGCTGGCTACCAAATCGATCGCACCTTTGACGATCCCGGTACTGGATTTCACGCGATCGGCTTAATTTCCACCACCCCAGACAAACCGCCAGTTTTGGTATTTCGCGGCACCGACTCGCCCACAGACGATCTTGCCAACGCAGACAAGCGCGGCGTCGGTTTCAACCAATTTGAAGCCAACAAACAGGCATTAGGAAATTGGCTGACACAAATCAGTCAAGATACAGCCAAAAACCCCAGCCGCTTGCCACCAGACCTTCTCGGACACAGCTTGGGCGGCGCCATAACGCAACTAGCAGCCACCGAATTTACCTCTACTATCGGAGATGTTGTCACCTTCAATTCTCCCGGAGTTAGTCAGAGCACAGTCAATACATTTAAGCAGAAAGCCGGCGCCGGGAAAAATGTAACTCACTACATAGTTAGCGGGGATTTTGTTAGTTTGGGAGGAGAAGCTTTTCTCCCCGGAAAAGTAGTTCTTCAAACATTTACTAACCCGATTATCAACCCACTACTTGTCTTGGACAAGCACGGCCAAAGCGGTTTGTTAACTTCTCCACCTCCAGGCTTGACTCAGGCCGAAATCTCTGTAGACCAGTTGAACCGCCCTGATTTCACTTTTACAGATTCAGATTATTTAGAACTGTTAGCTGGCTTAGACTTTGCATTACCAGAATTTGGAGATGCGCTGCAATCGCGCAGCACAGTAGAGCAATTGAGAACCACTCCCGGAAAAGGCTTTTTTGGAAGTTTTAGGGCAATGCAAACTGCTCTCGATCTATCCCAAATTAATAGTTTAGTAGGGGACGATGCCAACAATACAGCATCAGGTTTGGCAGGGGACGATATTATCACGGGGAATGGGGGAAACGACACTCTCATCGGCAATGGAGGTAACGATATTATCAGCGGTGGCATGGGTAACGACCAGTTATTCGGCGGCAAACGAGATGACAATTTGAACGGGGGAGAAGGAGACGATACGCTCGTTGGCGGAGTAGGTGCTGACCTCTTGATTGCCGGCGCTGGACGCGACGTGTTTGTGCTGGGAATTGGGGCTGGTACAGACACACTTATTGACTTTAAACAGGGTGAAGATTTAATCGGTTTGACCAAAGGTTTGAGCTTTAACCAACTGAGAATTACTGAAACGGAGATTTCAACGGGGATCGAGGTTGTCAGCACAGGTGAAGTTCTTGCCAGTTTCTTCGGCACACTAAATACTCCGCTTACAGCTAGCGATTTTAGGTCGATTTAGTTAGCAATACCGATATGGGGTAGGGACACAACATTGTTGTGTCCTCTATTTTGTGCCGCCACGTAGGAACGTCAACAGATACAATTTAATTCAATACGGTTCAGTTAAGCTCGATCCCCCCTAACCCCCCTTAAAAAGGGGAGTAGGGGGTGGGACAAGAACTTACTCTTGCGTCCCCCTTCTTAAGGGGGATTTAGGGGGATCTCCGAGGAATAAATAGTTTTAACTGAACCGTATTGCAATTTAATTAATCGAAATCGTCAAGCCCAGGTCTCGGCATGGATGCCAATTTTTTCTCATCGTCTAGGGGCAGAAAGAAAATCGTCAGCATACCGGGAATCACAGCCAGCGCGCTCATCAAAAAATAATTTTGATAGCCGAGACTCGCCTGCAAGTAGCCGCTGAAAACGCCCGGAATCAGCACTCCTGCGGCCATAAAAGCCGTTGTAATTGCATAGTGAGATGCTTCGTATTCAGGGCGGACAGTCCGCATCAAGAACACTGTATAGGCAGCTACGCCAAGTCCGTAAGTAAATTGCTCGATCGAATTTACAGCATAAGCCCATTCAATCCCCGGTTGATTGATGGCCAACAGCCAATACAGCACGTTAGTCGAATTTTGCAGAATTGCCGTCGGCCACATCCATTTTTTCAATCCTTGTTTAGCAATCAAATAGCCGCCCAGCAACCCTCCAATTAACAGAAACATTACCCCTAAAGTACCGGATAATAAGCCCATATCCGACGTAGAAACTGCTAATCCTCCTTTCTCAACTTTATCCATTAAAAATGGCGGAGCCATTTTAAACGTCAAGGCATCGCCTAACCTAAAAATTAAGACGTAAGCCACAATCCAACCTATTTTATCTTGCTGAAAATAGGTTTTGAATGCTTCGACAAAGCTGGTTGTTTGTTGGGGGGCACCGGATTCTAGATCGTAATTTCTAGGATAGGGAAGATACCACCGCTGAAAAAGATATATCAGCACAAACATAATCGCACAAATACCAAAGGCTGTCGCCCATCCGTAGTTAAGCGCAGACACGCTAAAATCCGAACCGAAAAGTGACAGCGGAATGTTTTGATATATTTTGGTGTCACCTGTATTTCCGCTGACTAAATGCTGTTCTGCCAGTTTCCCCGCTAAGAACACCAATAAACCGCTACCGGCAATGACAGCACCTCTATAAGCCGTGTTGCGAACCCCGACAAATAGTGCTTGTTGGTCTTTATTTAGAGTGTTTAAATAAAATCCGTCAATGGCGATGTCGTGAGTAGCTGACACAAAGGCGATCGCGGTAAAGATAACAAGCGATATAATAATCGGTGCGGGCGTTAATACACCAAAAGCCAGGAAAGCAAACAGAAAAGCACAAATGATTTCGGTTGTTAAAATCCACTTGCGTTTGGTGGAATACAAATCAACAACTGGGCCCCACAAACCTTTTAATACCCAAGGAAAAGACAAAAGACTTGTCAACCCGATGAGCTCGTTGCTGGTTCCCATACCTTTCAAAAAAATCACCGACATTAAATTAACGACGGTGTAAGGGAGACCTTGAGCGAAGTATAATACTGATACCCACAATCCAGCGTTATGCTTTTTTTCCATTGGAGATATATTTTACCTAGTTACTTATTTGATTTACTGAGTGCGATCGACAATTCCGGTCAATTCAACCCCTGGCATCACAGTATATGCCATTCCGATGCCAGCGGCAGCCATATAAATAGTGCATTTTAGCATCATTCTGACTCACAAATGTTTTCATTTTTGGAATAAGCCTGCAAAAGATGTTCTCCGTTAAAACTTAAATCTTGCACCATTGTCAAGAACAGGCAAGATGCCTGTTCCACAAAGAGTGTATTTCTTGTGGAACAGGCATCTTGCCTGTTCCTAAACAAGTAATTGACAATGGTGCAATATCTCAGTTAAAATGAACGAGGTAAGCGCGAACATTCTTGTCCCAGTCAGAAGTGTCATAAGTTCGCAGCAGTTCCAAAGCACTTTCTTCTATCTGATATGCAGTTTTTGGACTATTCACCGGACGTTCGGGACTGTCAGGATTAACAACAATTAAACCTGCATCTAGAAACTGATGCACCGTTTGGCAGCGCACAGTTTCCCGCGTGTTTGGTGTATATTTTTTACTGTACTCCTCCTCCATAAATTCCATAATTGGTGTGATTCCCCGAAGTGGAGATTTCGCCAATTCCCAAGCATCCTTTGGCTTGAGGTCAAGCAAAGCCAGAAGGGTTAAGGCGGAACGTTCGTTAAGCTGACCTTTTGGAAAACCCAGCGCTGCAAGTATTTCTAGAGATTCATCAATACGGTTCTTGATTGTGATTGGGCTATTTTCTAACGGATTTGTCGCCTTCAGCAGTTGTCTCTCGACAAGTTGATCAATCTCCCGCTGTGTAGGAAATATTTCTCCTATTTGAGCGCCAAGTAACAGTAATTGCTCTACATTAGGATACTTCAAATTGCGTAAATCCGTAGCATTAACTTGAGTGTGTCCGTTGAACAGTCGAAAAAACGCATCTACCAAACTCGAATTTAGATAAACGGCCAATCCCCGCGCTAGGGTGAGGTCTAATCCGCGTCCCTGTTGGTGAAAGTAATTCAAATGGTTCTCAAAACCAACGCGAGAACTATTAATTTTATGGGCATCCCAGACAACTGCAACAATTCGCTTTTTCTCTTCCTTTGAGGAGAAGCGCTTGCTCAAAACATAATGTTCGTTAGGTACGAGGAGTGTAGCAGTTTTTTCCGTGACAGCTAAAGCTTGATGCTTTCTCGTGGCTGTGGGATATTCAACACCGCCCGTGGAGAAGTGGGCGGGATAAATCAGCGGAACTGTACCGTTCTCAGGTTTTAGCCGCAAGTCAGAGCGAACACGAAAATCTACAACTTTTCCGGTGGAAACTGTTAAGCCTAATTCCTCTAGGGTGCAAGTAAATTGAGCCATTTGCTCGACTACTTTCTGGCTGACAGAATCCGGTAAAATCCGAATAAATTGCTCGGAATCATTGGGATTAATTAGGGCGGTATAGGGCAGTTGGTGAGATAAAATCAGGTCATCGCCCGCGCTGCTGCTTGAGGTAATTAGTACAGTATTTGGCTGTTCTATTTGTTTGGTGGCGCGCACAATAATAGTTTCTTGCAGCACTGCATCATCGCGAAATGGCAACTGTCGGGATTCAAAGATGTGTAGTTGGCGTAAAGCCATCATTTGAAGGAATACTTTGCGGAAATCTCGAAAGTATAAACCGTTGCAAAAGCTGCGGGGAGTAATCGACACTAATTCACCGTTTGGTTTGAGCAGGTGAGCGGCCGCAACTGTGAAGCCAGCGTAGAGATTGCTGGTTTCTAGTCCTATAGAACGCAGCAAGGTTCGGGCTTGGGATTTAGCGTCTATCTTGGCGTATGGAGGATTGATAATTGCATGGGTAAATTCCCGTTTTACTGGTTGTTTAAAGAGATTGGGCTGCAACATATCGGCGCTGTCTTGAATAAAATCAATTTCGCGAACCTCACAGGTAAAAGTTATCCCAAAACGCTGACATTCAATACTGCATAATTCTAAAGTTTGCTTGAGGTATTCAATCAAAATAAGGTCAATTTCATAAGCTGTAACGTGAAGGCTGTGCGGTTTGTTTGGGCGCTGGCAAAGTTCGCAAACAACGGCTGCTAACAGCGAACCAATTCCTGCACCGGCATCTAAAAGCGATATATCGGGACAGTTAAATTCAAACATTCCCGCCATCCAACTTGCGACTGAGGAAGGTGTTAAAAATTGTCCTTTTTCTCCTCTCTGGCTTTGCTGTAACTTTCGGGTTGCTTCTTGACGCCAGCCATCTACTCGATCGAGCAAATTGCTTGCAGTTGAGTAGCTGTTACCCGGAAGGGCTAGGGTTTGAAAGTGCGGTACTATCATTTGTTCAAAAAGTGCGATTTCGAGTTCAGTTTATTTTCGCCCAAATAGGAATCTATACGCTATCATATTACCAGTTTACTCTCTTCCCATAACAGCAAAGGGCAGCCATGAGTCAAGAAAATTTTACATTTCTCCTTGATAGCGAAAAAAAAGATGCGCTGAAGGCGATCGCTACTGTCACAGATCGCGATTTAACTTATGTTTTGAACGAAGCGATCGCTTCTTACCTGGAAATCTATCAATGGCTGCTTGATGAAATTAACAAAGGCGTTGCGGAGGCGGAAGCTGGAGACTTTGCCAGCGATGATGAAGTCCAAGCAGTTCTTGTGAAATTAACAAGCGGTTAGTTGCTTGTTTTTGAGGCGGTTTACTCATAATCAATCTGTTTATTTATTACTGACATTAGATTAAAAAATTGCCGTTGACAACACAAAACTGTACCCTTGTGCGAAAATGTCAAGCGGACGCTCAAACCAAAAGTCCGTAAAGGACTGTTAAACGCTCTCTCACACATTTCTGATGCGAAATACCAAAACATTCTTTTTGTCAAGCTTGTTCCTGATTGGCTTAACAATTAGTTTTCTGCTGACTCCTGGTTGGTTCTCCAACTTCCCATCCCGCGCGATCCTCTTCGAGGGCTTCGCTAACGCAACTATGCCCCCGCAAACTCAAGCCGCCGAATTTCGCGCATTCTGGGTGGACGCCTTCAACCCTGGCTTCAAAACGCCTCAAGAAGTCACAAAATTGATCGCAGACGCGCAGCGGGCAAATGCCAACGCGATCGTTGCCCAAGTCCGCCGCCGTGGCGATGCCTTTTACACGAGTGCGATCGAACCCCGCACCCTCGATCCCAACGTTCCCCCCGGTTTCGATCCCCTGCAAGATTTGATTGACAAAGCCCACGCCGCAGGCATTGAAATACACGCTTGGATGGTGACGCTGCCGGTGGTTTCGGGCACCAAACTTCCCGCCGGTCACGTTTGGCAACAACACGGGCCTTCGGCCCCAGGAAACGACAATTGGGCAATGCTGACTTACGGTGGAGAAGCCCAAGGCTATCTCGATCCCGGCCATCCAGACGCCGTAGATTATACTGTTTCCGTGTATTTGGACTTGCTGAAGCGCTACGATGTGGACGGTGTACAGTTGGATTATGTGCGCTACGGCGGGCCGACTTGGGGCTACAATCCGACTGCGATCGCCCGTTTCAATCAGCAAACAGGTCGATCGGGCAAACCCGCACCCACAGATCCCGCGTGGATGCAGTGGCGGCGCGACCAGGTGACAAATTTAGTGCGGAAGCTTTATGTAGAAAGCCTTGCAATTAAACCGCGTGTTAAAATTACCGCCGCCACGATCGCCTGGGGAGACGGCCCCACAAACGATGCAGGGTGGTATCAAACGCAGCCTTACAAAGAAGTATTGCAAGATTGGCGCGCTTGGCTGGAAGAAGGGATCGTAGACATGGCGATGCCGATGACTTACCAGCGCGAGTACAAACGATCGCAAAAACTCGCTTATGACCGCTGGATCGAGTACGCTAAAGACCACCAGTATAACCGCCAAATTGCGATCGGCCCCGGCAATTACCTCAACTACATCGAAGACACCCTAGCACAGGTTCGTCGCGCCGAACAGCCGTCTGCGAAAGGAAATCACGTCGCAGGTACGGTGCTCTATTCCTACGCTAGCAGCAACGTGTACACGAATGTGGAACTGCGATCGGGCGGCAGCGGAGATTTGCCCCGCCAGCCTTGGAAATACGTTCCCCAAAGCAACGATTTGTTCTACACCGCGCTTTCTGTGACGAGTCAATACGTTGATGCTGCGACGGGCAAAACCTATGAAACACAGCCTGTCTGGGCGACAGCAGCAGCCGTTCCCGATATGCCTTGGAAGTCGCGGCCGACTACAGGTGCGATCGCCGGAAATTTGCAGCAGTGCGCTCAAACTTGCGATGGTGCCAGCTTGACATTGCAGTCGATCGATGCTGCGGGCAAAGTGCGCCAACTGCGCGCGGATGGTAAAGGATGGTTTGGGGCGATCGAGCTTTCACCCGGTTCTTATCAGTTGAAAGTTGACGGAAGTCAAATTCAACAAACAGTTAATGTTGTCGCCGGTGAAGTAACAAAAGTAAATTTCGCTAGTTTGTAGCGTGTCAGCTTAGTCGGAAATACCCCAGGGTTAGTAAGGTGCTTATGGCGTACCTTACTAATTCATGAATAACCTATTTATAACATTCATTTAAATAAAAATTCTAATAATTGCAGTCGGTTTTAACCGACTTAGGAATGAGAATTATACCAATTTCATAAAGTAGCGCTAGATATTACCCCCCCAACCCCCCCTTATTAAGGGGGGGCTAAGACTTCATCCATAGCACATCTTTAGAAAAATGGTATTAAATCTCAAGCCACAACGGCTGGCGTTTCTGGTATTCCCCCAATATTAAACTGCGGGCAATGTTTGGGTCGATCGCCAAACGGTGTTGTGTGTTTTTTGTGCCACACAACACCGTATTTTATTCACAATTAAAGCTAACTGAAGGTAAATTGCGTTGTGCTGCTCAGGTTTAGGGTACTGGGTGCATCCTGAACGATCGCAATTAACTCAAGGGGCTGTGCAAATCCATTGTTCTTGAAAATTCCCATATCTGCATTGACAGCCCCTCCTTGCAGGGAATTGGGGACGGATCTGAGCACGTAGCTACTGCTCGACCCACCCAGTTGAATGACATCCTCACCGATTCTGAAGTCTAAGATGCGGGCAAAATCGCTCAGACCATCAATGCCAATGTTACCATTGAAAAAGTCCGCAGCATTGTCTAACAAGCCGTTGCCATCATCATAACGGGTTTGCCCGAGCTCTCCGAGCACAAAAGTATCTGCTCCTGCACCGCCAATTAGCACATCAATTTCACCCTTGCCTCCTCCTCTTTCGGCACCTGTAATTCGATCGCTCCCGTTACCCCCGGAAAGAACGTCACTTCCTCCATTACCAAATAGCTCGTCGTTCCCGTTACTGCTTACGAGAATATCATTTCCGTTACCACCACTAGCATTGATGTTTGCTGATACATTAGTTGTATTCAGGCGATCGTTGCCTTCTCCCCCCGTGAATTGGATAAATTCGACACCGCTTGTCGCGCCTAGATTGCGGACACTTAACACATCATCGCCACCGCCACCGTTAATTGCATTGAAACTCTCTATGCCTGTGGTTGTTAAGGTTACGGGGACGAGATTGGTGCGCTGCAATACAATGTTCAAGCCCGATTGGGTGAGATCAATATTATCCCCTTGCGCGATCGAACCGTTGAATAATAAGTTATCGCGACCGCTGTCGCCTTGAATCAAATCGCTGCCGTCGCCATCCACCCATTCAAATGCGTCATCGCCGCTGCCACCGATCATCGTATCGTTGCCCTTGTCGCCAGCTAGGAAATCAAACCCATCGCCACCTTCTAGCAAATCCGTATCGTTACCACCTCGCAGGTTATCGTTTCCTAGTTCTCCCTTTAAAGTATCGAATCCGGCTCCACCAATTAGGCGATCGTTCCCTGCCCGACCGGAGATGTCGTCATTGCTAAAACTACCATCGATCAGATTGCCAAAACCGTTGCCAGTTAAGACATCTTGATTGTTACCGCCAATTAAGTTTTCAATACTGATGAAAGTCCCGCTACCTCCAAAAAAAGTTGCTTTGTTCGTCTCTAAGGAAGCATTTATATTATTGCCAAATCCCAGATAGGTCGCTGTATCGTTTCCGTTTCCACCATCCAGAAGATCGTCCCCAAAAAAACCGCCAAACAGATTATCATTTCCGTCTAATCCCCGCAGGGTATCGCTCGCAGCAGTACCGTTCAGATTGTCGTTGCCGTTGGTTCCATTAATTAAAGCCATGTTCGTTGCTCCTAGATATTAAGTGAATTATTGAGGCAAATCAAAAGTGTTTGCTTTGGTTTGCTATGTCACAATCTTAGGAAATCAACTCGGTTCAACACATCTGAAAAACGTCTCGATCTGACATCAACGAAATGGATATTCTCGATCGCCCCCTCATCTGCCAAAAGTTGCGATCGCCCATCACTGCCTAGTCCGATGTTCGCGCGGCCTATCCCGATCGGCTATAACTTTAGTCATAGTTCCGAGGGGTGGCATCAGCGAAAGTTAGAAAATTGCCGAGTTTTATCGACATTCACTCTGACTTGCAGTATTTTTGGGGAATATTTGAGAGCCAGAACTACTGGAGGCCATGTCATGACGGCGATCGCATCCCTACTAAAAACCCAACCTCAACCATTTCGCTTTCTGCTGTACACCGAGTGGATCATGTTAGGCAGTTGTGGAGTGATGGCCGCCATCGAAGCGTGGCAGCGTCAAAGTCTTCCCGTACAGCACATTCTGATCCTGATCTCCCTGGGCTTGATGGGATGGATCTTACCTGCGGGCAAAACTTCGTTTCGCTATCTCTATACGGCGATCGAAATGAGTCTGATCTTCTACGGAACTACCTTGGGATATCTGCATATCCTACCGACGCTGTATTTGATTGTCTTAATTCGCAGTTGTTTTTTATTTGCATCCCCCGGTCGATGGATTGTGGCAGGTCTGTCGCTGGTAATGTATATGTTTCATCAAGTTCAGTATCTTCAAAGAGTGATACCCCTAATGTTGCCTAATGTCGAGCAACAGCAAATTTGGATGCACCAGACGGCAGAATTGTTGATGTTTGGATTGGGACTATTTTTCGTGTCGCAGTTGGTCAGTACCTTACTAGCAGAACGCAGAACCCAGGAACAACTATCGCAAGCCCACGCACAGCTACGGGAATATGCCCTGCAAATAGAAGATTTAGCAGCGGTTCAGGAACGCAATCGCATTGCCAGAGAGATTCACGATTCCCTGGGTCACGCCTTGACTTCGCTCAACATTCAACTGCAAACCGCCATGAAACTCTGGCAGCATGACCCAATAGAGGCACAACCGTTTTTGGAACAAGCCCAGCGACTCGGTAAGGTGGCGATGAAAGAAGTTCGACAATCGGTAAATGCGCTAAGGGCAGACGCAGAGGCAGAAGAACCCTTGGAACAGGGGATTGCCTCGCTGATGGAAGACTTTCGCCAGAGTACGGGTGTCACTGTTACCAGCAGCATTTGCGTGGAAGTTGTGTTACCACCTCAAGTTGTCAAAACGCTGTATCGCATCGTGCAAGAAGCGTTGACCAACATTTGCAAATACGCCCAAGCTACCGAGGTTCGCCTGCAATTGCAAACAACGTGCGATCGAGTGCTTTTGAGTCTTGAAGATAACGGGCGGGGGTTCCAATTAGAAAGTGGTACTGGCGGGTTTGGATTGCGAGGGATGCAAGAGCGAATTGCTTCTCTCAACGGAGAGTTTCACCTGGAAACATCACCCGGAACGGGGTGTAGAATCGATGTTAGCCTGCCGTTAAGTAGGTAGGCGAAAATAAATTACTTGATGTAACAAAGTGTAAAATTAACGTAACCGATACTTTTTTGCTAACAAATGCTAACAAACACATAAGTTAAGAGAGTTTCTTAACAAAGGAGCATCAACCAATGCCCGAAGGAAAACCCCGCGAGCACCATTTAGATCCCTATCCATCCTCAACCCAGTAGCTTGAGACTTTATAGTCCGAGCGCCGCCAAGGTTAGGAACAATTTCGCCCGTCCACGACACCGTTTTTGAGGTGTAAGCTTCGCTGCAATCAATCACGAGTTTCGACTGTTCCCAAGCTTTCCACTTCAGAAAAGTTTTAAACTCGTAATGGCTCAAGGTCAACATTTGTCTCACCGTTTTGTTTCTTAACTTGCGGCGGGATTTGGAAACCATCCCAGAAGTCTCGAATGTTGGCAGTAAAATCACATCAAAATTATCGACTAAAAACTTAGCCGTTTTGCGATGCAGTTCTGCCACCAAATTCTTGATCTTGCAGCGAAGCCTACCAGTGGCTTTCTTGAATCTTCTTTTCTGGCGACTGGGAGCATGAGAAATCTTTGACACTAATTTATCCAACCGAAAACACAATTTCTGGATGTGTAAATTAGAACCTTGCCCCAACCAACCATAAGAATCTTCCGAAAAAAAAGTCATGAACGTGCGAACACCCGGATCTAAGGCAACAAGCCGACCTTGGTTTTCGGTCTTAACTTGCTGCACTTCTTCTGAAACTACGAGGTAATATTCGCCGTAGGAAAGAGTCAGCCTACCATCGCTCAACAGGTCGGGTAGCGATTCCTTGAGTCGGCATTTACCAAGTATTGAGTGATAAACACCGCAGTCTTTGATTGCCGACTTCGGCACATAGATAGACTGCTTGGTGTCTTTCCTACTGCGAAACTTACACTTGCGGACTTGACCGTCTTTACTAAATCCCTGTTTAGCAGCCTTAACAGCCGAGCAAGCATCTTTGATGGCAATCGATTTAATCTGAAAAGGTACAGGTTTTGCCCAATCAGGCAAGCTGTTGAGTATTCCAGTTTTAATCGTCATCCAGCTAGCTTTAGTACCCGGCTCTTGAAGGTATTTTATAGTCGTGTTGTAGACAAAACGACTTACACCAAACCACTGCTTAACTAGAGCTTTTTGCTCAGGGTTTAGGAATAGCCGGATCTTCCTTGATCTTCTGGCGGTAACTTCTGAGTCCGTGCATTCTGCAACGGTCGCCGTGAAGGATGGAGAGAAGATCCGTTGTGAGTTCGGTTTCCGGGCAGCAAACAGTTCCGCCTTGAACCACGATTTGTCCATTGTTTTGCTCTGCCATGAACTCGAACAGTTCAAATCCGAATCTGCACAATCTGTCGCGACAGGCAACAACAACCGTGAGCTGTTCGCCGCGCATAAATCTGACCAGTAGGGCTTGCAGTCCTTTCCTTTTGAAGTTGATTCCTGAACCGATATCTTGGATGATTTCGGCGTCTGGATACTGCTGCGGCATGAATTCAATTTGGCGGGCGAGGTCGTCTCGCTGCTTGGGGGAACTAACTCGACAGTAGCAAACAAGGGTAGTTCTAGCTGCACCGCGCTGGTAGGACTCGACATCGTAGAGTCTTTGCCCTGCTTCGTTTTTGATGCTTTTGATCTTCCCTTCGTCTGCATATTTCCTCAAGGTATGGGGATGCAAGCCTAGAAATTTGACTGCTTTTCTGAGTGGTACGTATGCCCTGAGCAAATGGTAGCATACATAATTAAATATGAGCAAATGAATTACTGTGCGTCAACCTCTTTTGGCGTTTTTTCTTGGTCTGTGTAATTAAGAACTATCATGGGATAATACATTTTAGGAATATCCCATGATTCGTCTGTTGTTAGTTGACGATCAGCAGCTTATCTGCCAAGGGCTCAAGGCTATGTTAAGCCTAGAATCAGATTTAGAAGTGATTGGAATTGCCCACAACGGTAAAGCTGCTCTAGAGCAAGTCGAAGCTCTCCAACCCGATGTTGTATTAATGGATTTAAAAATGCCCGTGATGGATGGTAGAGAAGCAACTCGCCTGATCTGTCAGTCATTTCCCAACACGAGTGTCTTGGTTTTAACTACTTTTGATGACGATGGATACATTGTTGATGCGATGCGAGCCGGAGCCAAGGGCTATTTGTTGAAAGATATGCCATCGGAAGAGTTAGCACAAGCAATTCGTTTGGTGCAATCGGGTTATACTCAACTGGCTCCTGGTTTAATGGATAAGCTAATAACAGGATTTTGTGCAGCACCTACGACTCCAACACCTACTACTCAACTCTCGAAACTCCCTGCACTGGCACAATTAACCCCGCGCGAACAAGAGGTATTGCGGTTGATTGGTAAAGGTTTAGGCAACCGAGATATTGCCCAGCAGTTGTTTATTTCTGAGGGAACAGTGAAGACTCATGTCACTCATTTACTGAATCGGTTAAACTTGCGAAATCGATCGCAGTTGGCAATTTATGCCCATTCTGCGATCGAAACCTGAATCACTTTATTGTTTTTTATTAACCGCAGAGATCGCAGAGAGATGCTGCACAATCCTGCTCTGATTACCGCTGCATACTTTACCTAAGCTACAATTAAATTATCTGAGATGGAATTGCGATATTTTTGGTGAAACTATGCTAATAACAGAAGCCCCTTTCACGCTCCGTAAATGGACAGTTAAAGAGTATCATAAACTGGGAGAGATGGGAGTTTTTCACCCAGAGGAACGCATTGAATTAATTGAAGGAAATATCATCAAAATGAGTGCAAAAGGAACTGCTCACACCTCCGCTTTAGGGCGTACAGATAGATTGCTGCAAAGCCTTTTTGCAAATCTGGCGTGGGTACGAATGCAAGATCCGATCGCCCTTGATGACAATTCCGAACCCGAACCGGATATCGCCGTAGTCAGAATCGATGCCTTTGACTATGCGACTCACCATCCGACTCCATCAGAAGTATATTTAATTATTGAAGTAGCAGACAGCAGCTTAGCTTACGATCGCGAAATTAAAGCCAAAGCTTACGCGCGATCGGGAATTGCCGATTATTGGGTATTAAATGTGGGCGAAAGACAACTGCACGTTTTTCGAGAACCTGCGGAAGATGGGTATCAAAGCGAGGTTATTCTGGGAGAAAGCGCGATCGTTTCACCGCTGGAATTTCCTGCTTTCAATATCGCAATTCTGGCAATGTTGCCACCAATTATGCCATAGGTGCGCGCTGCGAACTTAATAATTTTTATTAACCGCAGAGGGCGCAGAGGGCGCAGAGAGAGAAGAGAGAGAGGCAAGTATTTAATCTGTTTGTAAAAACTGCCAACTATTTTGAATTCATCGGCAATTTTATTCGCCTAAAAAATCGATACCATAAATCTAATACCATTTTTCTAAAGATGTGCTATGGATGAAGTCTTAGCCCCCCCTTAATAAGGGGGGGTTGGGGGGGTAATATCTAGCGCTACTTTATGAAATTGGTATAATAATCGCAGTCGGTTTTAACCGACTTAAGCTTTGAGCCAGGGGTTTAAACCCCTGGCGGACTGGCGAACGGGCGACATATTTACTGACAACATTTTTAAGGCATGAAGTCGTTACTACAAACCTAATCGCTTTCTAGAATACTAGCCAGCAAAGCTTGCTGAGCGTGCATCCGATTTTCTGCCTGATCCCAAACGCGCGATTGACTGCCTTCAATCACTGCATCGGTAATCTCTTCATCCCGGTGTGCGGGCAAACAGTGCAATACAATTGCATTCTTATCTGCTAACTTCAGCAATTGTTCATTTACCTGATATGGCTCAAACAAAGGAATCCTGATTTTTGCTTCCTCTTCCTGTCCCATACTCGCCCAAACATCAGTATAAATCACTTGAGCATTCTTCACAGCAGCTTCTGCGTCCGCCGTCACAGTAACTTCTGTTTTTCCATTAGCAATATTCTTAGCTTTTTCCACTATCTCGGCATTAGGCTGGAAATCTTGAGGGCAAGCAATTCTTACATTCATTCCCGTCATGGCACAGCCCAACATCAGCGAATTTGCCATATTATTGCCATCGCCCAAATAAGTCAAAGTCACCCCTTCCAACTTACCAAAACACTCTTTTACTGTCATTAAATCCGCCAGCACTTGGCATGGGTGTTCGTCATCGGTCAGTGCATTAATCACAGGAATTTTGGCATAGTTAGCAAAAGTTGCTAAATCTTTTTGCTCGAAAGTCCGAATCGCTAAAATGTCTAAATATCTGTCTAAAACCCTGGCCGTATCTACCAAAGGTTCACCGCGGCTGACTTGTGTAACGTTGGGATTGAGGTCAATCACTTGCCCTCCCAATTTATACATTGCTACCGTAAAACTTACCCGCGTTCGCGTTGAAGCTTTGGAAAATAACAAGCCGAGAACTTTATTGCGTTTCAGCTTGACCATTCCCGATTTTAAACTGGCTGCTAGATCCAGCACATAATTTAATTCATCAATGCTTAAATCTGCCAGACTTAATAAATCTCGCCCTTTTAAGGAATCCATGCTTTCCCCCACCCACAAATTTTTAACTTTGTCTTAAATCTTAGCCCGCAGAGGTGAATTTTGTTTCTGTAATCCCTAGTTGACATCTGCGGGTAAGGTTTATGCGGGTAATTGCTCGATCGCGCGATCGATCGAATCGCAACCTTGTTCCACCGTTTCTACCACAGCCAACACGCCCCGCAATTCCCCAGCGCCGGGGAAACCCTTAGCATACCAGGTTAAGTGCTTGCGCGCTTGGCAGACACCGCTTTCACCTTTATATTCCCACAAAGCCCGCAAATGTTCCTTAGCACATTCGAGGCGTTCAATTGGTGTCGGAGCTATCTTTTCCACACCAGTTTTTAAGAAATAATCAACTTCTCCCACCAAAAAAGGATAGCCCAAAGTTCCCCGCGAACACATCACTCCATCGGCGCCGGTTTCTTCCAGACATCGCATCGCTGCTTCCACAGAAAAAATATCCCCGTTAGCAATAACAGGAATCGATAAAACTTCTTTCACTCGGCGAATCCACTCCCATTTTGCCGGGCCGGTGTAACCTTGCGATCGAGTGCGGCCGTGCACGGTAATCATTTTTGCTCCCGCATCTTCCATCCGCTTGGCAAATTCCAAAATATTAATTTCTTTGTCAGTCCAACCAATCCGAGTTTTAACCGTGACAGGAACATCTACCGCTTCCACAACAGCCCGCACAATTGCCTCGGCCGTTTCCGGGTCTCGCAGCAGGGAAGAACCGCCGCCGTTTTTAGTAATTTTGTTAACCGGACACCCCATATTAATATCAACAGTATCCGCTCCTTCTACCACTGCTTTCTGGGCCGCTTCTGCCAAGAAATCCGGCCGGCAGTCAAACAATTGAATGCTAATCGGACGCTCGTTCGGGTCAACTTCCATAATTCTCGGCAGTTGCTTCACGTAGTGCAAACCCGTAGCGTTCACCATTTCCGTGTACATCATCGAATCCGGCGCGTAGCGGCGCACCAGGCGACGAAATACCAAATCGGTAACGCCGGATAAGGGTGATTGCAGGACGCGGCTTTTAACTTCAAAATCGCCGATTTTGAGCGGAGTTGATAATTTTTCTTTTAATTCGGGAGAGAGAGTAAGCATAGTCGATCGCACTTTAATTCTAATATCTGTATATTATACAACCTTAAGTATTTATACTTTAACAAATAAAAACTGAAGAGAAGCTCCACAAGAAATTAACTCTGGTTGTGGAACAGGCAAGATGCCTGTTAAGCGAGAATGCAGCTCTTCGCTGAGTTTTAACTCAGATATTGTATCCTTTTCAATCAGGATTTCGAGGGCGGGATCTGGGGCTACCCCACAAGAAAACTCACTCTTTGTGGAACAGGCATCTTGCCTGTTCTTAGGAAAGGTGCTCTTCGGTGAGTTTTGAACTACAATTGGTTGATTCCTGACGACGCCGATC
This sequence comes from Microcoleus sp. B5-D4, assembly GCF_036705145.1. Lineage (NCBI taxonomy): Bacteria > Bacillati > Cyanobacteriota > Cyanophyceae > Oscillatoriales > Microcoleaceae > Microcoleus > Microcoleus sp. B5-D4. Next base: position 74,098 of record NZ_JAUBTV010000016.1, read on the forward strand.
GAACATTAAAAAAATTGTAGAGAATTCCTATGGACGCCGCAGCACTCTGGCAACGCTATCAAGACTGGCTTTACTATCACTCTGGATTGGGACTTTACCTCGATATCAGCCGCATGGGATTCGACGACGCTTTCGCAGCAGCACTGAAGCCCAAATTTGACAAAGCTTTCAAAGATATGGCAGCTTTAGAAGCAGGTGCGATCGCCAATCCCGACGAAAACCGCATGGTGGGCCACTACTGGCTGCGAAACCCCGATTTAGCTCCCACTCCAGAATTAAAACAAGAAATAGTCGAAGGTATATCACAAGTCGAAGCATTTGTCAAGAAAATTCAAAACCGCGATATTAAACCGCCCTTTGCTCCGCAATTTACCGACATAATTTCGATCGGCATCGGCGGTTCCGCCCTAGGCCCCCAATTTGTCTCCGAAGCTTTATCGCCAGACATTCCGCCCCTAGCAATACATTTTATCGACAACACAGATCCCGCTGGGATCGATCGCATCCTTAACAAAATTAAAGACAAACTCGCCAGCACCCTAGTAATTACTATCTCCAAATCCGGCGGCACCCCCGAACCCCGCAACGGGATGATCGAAGTTCAAAAAGCCTTCGCCGCCGAAAAACTGGATTTTGCCAAACAAGCAATTGCCATCACTGGAACAGACAGCAAACTAGACACATTAGCCAAATCCGAAGGCTGGATTGCCAGCTTCCCGATGGCCGACTGGGTGGGAGGGCGCACTTCGGAACTGTCAGCAGTAGGACTTTTGCCCGCAGCTTTGCAAGGCATCGACATTCAGGCGATGCTCGACGGCGCTAAAGTGATGGACGAAGCTACCAGAATTCCCGACATTAAAAATAATCCCGCCGCCTTGTTAGCAATGTCCTGGTATTTTGCTTGCAACGGACGTGGCGAGAAAGATATGGTAGTTTTGCCGTATAAAGATTCACTGCTATTGTTCAGCCGCTACTTGCAGCAATTAGTCATGGAATCGATCGGCAAACAGGAAGATTTAGACGGCAACACAGTTCATCAAGGAATCGCAGTTTACGGCAACAAAGGCAGCACCGACCAACACGCCTACGTCCAGCAACTGCGAGACGGCGTGCCGAATTTCTTCCTAACATTTATCGAAGTTTTGCAAGACAGGCAAGGCATTTCCCCAGAAGTAGAAACCGGCGTCACTTCGGGAGATTATTTGTCTGGTTTGTTGCAGGGAACTCGACAAGCCTTGTACGAAAATCACCGAGATTCCATTACTGTCACCATTCCCCAAGTCAACCCTAGGACAGTAGGAGCATTAATCGCCCTCTACGAAAGAGCCGTAGGTTTTTACGGTTCCTTGGTGAATGTCAATGCCTATCACCAACCGGGCGTCGAAGCCGGCAAAAAAGCGGCCGCTGCTGTATTGGACTTGCAGCAACGGGTACTGCAAGTGCTCAAAGACGCCCAAAAACCTCTGTCTGTCTCAGAAATAGCCAAAAAAGCAGGAAAGCCAGAGCAAATCGAGACAATTTACAAAACTCTGCGGCATTTGGCAGCAAACGGGCGCGGCGTAGCTTTGGAGGGCAAATTAGGACAACCGGCTACTTTAACTGCAACTTATAAGGAATACCCTGAAAACCCCGTGACTTCAGTCCGGGGATGAAAGGGCGTTGCAGGATAAATCCTGCCTGTTCTCTTTACCTCAGTCATGAACCCAAAATCCAATCTTTTTAATTCAAAAAACTTCCTTAAAAAGCTTTGGACAAAACGGGACAGTCTGGTAAACTGAAACAGTCAGGGTTAAACTCCCTTGCCCGAAGTGAAACAGGACATGAGACACACTTTTAGGCATAAACTGGGGGACAAAGTGCGGCGAAAACACTATAAACAGTCGAAACCGAAAATGTAGGTTTCAATCCAGCAAATAAACTTTTTCACGCTCGAATTGTTAAGTAGGGTAGGGCATAAGCTGTGGAGCATTTAAACCAGTAACGAGGCTAGTAGGGTGCGTCATTCGCGAACCCTTACGCTGAAACGGAAAACCTTAGATGCTGACGCACCTTACGCAAGCCCTTTAAATGCCGAACAGCATACCCAAACAAAGCGGGAAATATCCTAGTACGCTTTTGGAGATAGACCCGCTGGGATGCTTCTGAATTAGGCTCGTCAATTGGTGGTATCCCCACGGTTGAAAGGTTTAAGTATTGCCGTAAGGACAGCACATTTTAAGGTCAGTCGCTGAATTAAGAATCCCCTCGGCTTCAGCGAGGGGAGTGTCAACAAGAGAATTAAACAGTAGAATTAAACATTAAAAGTGAAATTAGTCACTTTTAATGTTTAATTTTTAATTCCCCCATGCCCTTGACGATTCTGGTTGCTGACGACGATTTCGCGACTCGCTTGTCGATTACCGATTATCTGGAAATTACCGGATACTCTGTAATCGCTGCTGAGAACGGCAAAGAAGCTTTAGGTTTGGTAGATGAATTTCAGCCTCACTTGATTGTTACCGACATTACAATGCCCCAGATGGATGGCTACGAATTCGTCCGGCGAGTTCGGACTCGTCCCGCTTTTCGCTTGCTGCCGGTGATTTTTTTGACGGAACGCACGAGCACGCAGGAACGGATTCGCGGCTATCAGATGGGGTGCGACAATTATCTGGCTAAACCTTTTGAACTCCAGGAATTGGGGGCGGTTATTCGCTCTTTGCTCGATCGCTACGCTCTAATCGCTCAGGCCCCCTCTCGTTCTCCAAAACCAGAACCGACGCCAACAGAGGCACGCAGCAGAGCCAATGACAAGCCAGAAGCAGATTTTTTAACTCAACAGTCAAACACAGGCGATTCCCTACGAGATAGCTCCGCTTCACGGGCATCTCCCAGCCAAAATGCTCCGACTTTGACTCAGCGAGAGCGAGAAGTGCTAGATTTGCTGACAGAAGGACTTTCTAATATTCAAATAGGCTCCACACTCCACCTCAGCCCTCGAACGATCGAAAAGCACGTCAGCAGCTTGTTCAGAAAAACTGACAGCAACAACCGTGCAGAACTCGTTCGCTTTGCGATGGAACACCATTTAGTCGGTAATGGGTAATTGGTAATTCTTAATTGGTAATTCTTAATTTTTCCTGACTGACAACGTACTCCAACAAACCCTCGGAAGCATCGTGGAGCAAATCAATTACTCGATCGAATCCCTCCGGGCCACCGTAGTAAGGATCTGGCACTTCTTTAAGGTCGTATTTCTGGCAAAAATCGCACATCAGCCGCACTTTATCTTTATACTTTCCAGCCGAGTCCAGGGCAAGAATATTGCGATAATTGTCTCGATCCATAGCCAGAATCAAATCAAATTTTTCAAAATCTTTCTTGGTAAATTGGCGGGCTTCGCCTAACAATTCAATGTCTCGCTTCCTCGCCGCCAATGCCATCCGCCTGTCAGGGGGGCTGCCAATGTGATAGCTAGCAGTTCCAGCAGAATCGCAGGTGATGCGATCGCTCAAACCAGCTTGTTCAATTAAGTGATTCATAATATTTTCTGCTGAGGGCGATCGGCAGATATTTCCGAGGCAGACAAATAATAATTTAGTCATTAGTTATTAGTTATTAGTTATTAGTTATTAGTTATTAGTCAGTCAACACTGCTAATTTGTAGGGTGCGTCGCTTTCAGAGTCAATCTGCAAGTTCTATCGAACATGGAGCAGCGACGCACCTTAGTATAGGGGTTTTCCAGAAAGTTTAATCAGTCAACAGTCAACAGTCAACAGTCAACAGTTAACAGTCAACAGTCAACAGTCAACAATTGACTGATAACTAATGACTAACCGAAACCGGGGAGATTTAGTCCACCGGTGAGTTCTTCCATTTTCTCCCGCATCGTCATCGTAGACTTAGCGTAAGCATCCTGCATCGCCACCGTGACGAGTTCAGAAACCACATCAGCACCTTCACCGAGGGCATCCGGTGAGATTTCCACGCGGCGGGGTTCTTGGTTGCCGCTGAGAAAAACCTTGACCAAGCCGCCGCCTGCAGTTCCCTCAATTTCCATTAAATCCAACTCTTCTTGGAGCTTTTTAGCTCCTTCTTGAACCTGCTGAGCTTTTTTGAAAGCTTCAGTCAGTTCTTTCATTTTGCCCAGGCCGAAGCCAAATCCTTGTCCTGATTTTGTCATAAAAAATACTCGGTAAGTGGGAAACTCAGTGGCTTCAGCCCTGAGAGGAAAACGACACGGCGATTTCAATCGCCTTGAATCCCCTTGCGGGGTTAGAGGGGTATGGTTGCCCCTCTATGGAGATATGGTTGTCTCCGAGTCCCTTTCGGGTAATGTTAGCTTCGCCAAGGTTATAAGAGCTTTTTAGACCTGCAACACTGTCTCAGTGACTTTAAGACTGTTTAATTGCAGATGACAGAGCGGAAAACTAGCTTCGCATTCGCCGGTGTCGTGACTCAAATAACGTAGTCAGTTAAGACTTAGGCTGGTCAGAATAGCTTGTAATTTCTTACAAGCTCAGTGGCTTTAGCCCTGAGTTCCTGACAACTACTTTGTGATGGTGTGTGGGCTGGCAGTCTGCCGTTTCCGTATTACTTCAATGATGCCTTAGAAGGGAAACTCTCCCAGTATTCTAACTTCTGGCTCCAACAACAGCGACCACCGCTGCTCGACTTGCTGTTGAACGTGGCGGATCACTTGAAAAATATCATTGGCCGTTGCCGACCCGCAGTTAAGAATAAAATTAGCATGACGCTGAGCCACTTGTGCACCGCCGATCTGATATCCCTTCAGTCCCGCTTGTTCGATGAACCAACCTGCCGTCTTGGGGCCGGGGTTGCGGAAGACTGAGCCACAGCTCGGTAAGTGGTAAGGTTGAGTTGTCCGCCGCTGGCTGAAATGGTCATTAGTTTCTGCCATTACTTGCGATCGATCGAATCCCGGCTGTAACTGAAAAGTCGCTTCTGTTACTAGCCGATCGCCCCCTTGCAGCACCGAAGTCCGGTAGCGGTACTCCAACTCTTGGGGAGTCAGAATTTCCACCTTGCCACCAGGGGATAGCACGCGAGCGTTGACCAGAATATCAGCAGTACAGCCTCTGTGAGCGCCTGCATTCATCACCACAGCCCCTCCCACGGTACCAGGTATGCCGACGGCCCATTCTAGGCCTTTCCAGCCCCGCTTAGCCGCCAACCAAGCCAGGCGCGGAATTGACTCCCCCGCCCCCGCTGTAACTTGACCTGTTTCTGGGTTAAAATTCACCTGTTTGAGGTAGCGAGTGCCGACGACCAAACCGGATAAACCCCGATCGCTCACCAACAAATTAGAACCGGCACCCAGCAGAGTCACAGGCACCCCTTCAGAATCAGCCCAAGCAAAACTCGCTTGCAAAGCCTCCATACTGCGGGGAGCAACGTACCACTCGGCAGGGCCACCGACTCGGAAGGAAGTCAGGCCCGCCAGCGAAACTTGGGAGTTAATCTTGCAATCAGTTCCCCGCAAAGAAATAGGAGAATACACTCGCCGATTGTCCTTAACAGAGGAGTCATTCGAGATAGTCACCATCTTGAAAATCCTTAAAAATACCTTCGCTCGAAGACGTGGTTTAAAATCCATTTAGCTAACTTATGTCGCCCCTTTGAGCGAGCCGTCCGACAGAAGTTTCGGCCCAACGTGCAACGCCATAATGTCGATCGACTCTACTCAGTTCGCGAGCTAATCGGGGCGATCGGCTTGTTGATAAAAAGCCATAACCTCTGGAATAATCTGATTCAGATTACCAGCGCCCAAAAACAGAGCCAAATCCCCCGGTTGCAGATTTTTGGTTAAAAACTTAGTGACTGACTCCAGGGAAGGCGCAAACTCAACCTCTCGGCCTTCTTTAGCAATCAAATCAGCAACTTGCTGCCCGCTAATTTCTCCTAAATTTGGTTCCCCAGCACTATAAATATCGCAAGCCACAACCAAATCAGCATCCCCAAAAGATTGAGCAAATTCTGGCAAAAATGTCAGAGTCCGGCTGTAACGGTGGGGTTGAAAAATTGCAACCACTCTTCGGGATTTGGGATTTTTTTCGCTACCTTCGATCCGCAAGCGAGCCGCCGCCAAGGTGACACGAATTTCGCTAGGATGGTGGGCGTAGTCGTCCACAAACAGGATGTCATTGTGAAAGCCCCGCACCTCAAAACGGCGGCGAGCTCCTTCAAAGCCAGCAATCGCTTTGGCAATCGCCGAAAACTCTAACCCCAACAATCGGCCTACTGCTACCGCAGCTAGTGCATTGCTGAGATTGTGTGTGCCGAGCAACTTCAACTCCATTTCCCCCAGGAAAACTCCTCGCTCCCAAATCCGAGCCTTGGTGCTTTCTGCCCCGTACTCCACGCCCGAAGCCGTGTAGTCAGCACCGCTGTCCGGCTGCAAGCTATAACTGACATGAGGGTGAAGGCAGTCTTTGACGATTTGGTCGTCAATGCAGCCCACCAAGGTTTGACAGTTTTGGGCAAACACCTTAAATGTGTCTATTACCTGGTCAAGGGTATCGTAATGGTCTGGATGATCCAGTTCCACATTCGTCACTATGCCAATTTTGGCTACCAGCTTAACGAGAGAACCGTCGGATTCATCAGCCTCGGCCACTAAGTAGGGCCCTTCCCCCAAACGGGCATTGCCTTCCCAAGCATTTACCTCGCCTCCTACTACGATCGTCGGGTCTAGACCCGCCGCCATCAGCATGAAGCCGATTAAGCTGCTAGTAGTAGTTTTGCCATGAGTCCCGGCTACCGCTATGCTTTGATAATCTTGAATTAACGCTGCCAACACATCCGATCGATGAAAAATCGGACAGCCCAAATCTAAAGCAGCTCGATATTCGGCATTGGCTGGGTGAATAGCCGTCGAACATACTACTTGAGGCAATCCCGCAATTGCTTGGGCGCTTGAACCGTTGCCGTTCAATTGGACAGCTTTGGCTGTCGCGACAGAAGTCCCTACCGTACCCGCGACTATCGAGGATACTGCCCTTTCCTGTTGCCCGCAGTCGGGACTGCTACCGTTGAGGGCCGTTTGAAATAGTTCCAAATTGCTGGCGTCTTGACTCCAAAAAATATGAGCTCCCATTCCTTGCAAGCGCTCGGTTATGTGACTCGATTTAATGTCGGAGCCGTACACAGGCAACTTGCGTTTAGCTAGAATGTAGGCAAGGGCTGACATCCCAATCCCACCAATGCCGATGAAATGAAATGGTCTACCGCTAAAATCAACAGAACTCGGCATCTTTGCTCCTCACACACCACACCACGCCAATAACACGCGATATCATATCAAGAATTGTTTTTTCAGGATACAGTTCGCTAGAGATTTTGTACAAAATTCTCTGCGCGTCCCTAGATTTGAGGGACTTGTAGAGATGTTTGTCTTGTATCCTATATGACTTAGTACCGAGTAGTTTTCCGGAACAGTCACAGCTCGAAAATTGCAGGTAAGAGAAAACGGGGTCTGGGGCCTGTGCCAATAGACTAATTTTGGGTGGTTGCATACTCCTGCATTCTTTCTATTTCTATCCGCCTGCTGTGCTGGGATACGGCAGCAAAAGCCCCACAACCTTTCTACCAAGATTGAGGGTGAAACCCATAAGGATTTACAAACACTACCACGAACCACAAAATTTCGCTCATTTTGTAGTCATTTATCTACTCCTACGGTTATTTTTTCTTGAAAGTCAGAGATTGACACGATCGCAACTCAATTACAGCAACTATAGATAGTATGTATTCTCACTTAATTGTATATATACCAAGTTATGCAGTTAGTCGAATAAGTGGAAAAGTGATAGAGCTTACGGTTAAAAGTGTATAAACATAAAATTGGCGCGATGTCTCTACTAATCCTGATTTTGGGGAAATATGGGGAAAATAGCGATTTTGGGGGGGACTTTTGACCCGGTTCACTGGGGTCACCTGTTGGTAGCCGAGACGGCTGCGAGTCAATTTGCTCTCGATCGAGTCATTTGGGTACCGGATCGCTCTCCTCCTCACAAAGAGCGCCCGGATTTGGCAAGTTTTGAGCAGCGGCGGGAAATGCTTGCTCTGGCGATCGGCGATCGCCCAGACTTCGTAATTTCGCCGCGGTCGGCAAATCCCAGAGGCAGTTGTTTTGCGATCGACACCCTGCTGTATTTGCAAAAATTGTATCCCGGCGATCATCGCTGGTACTGGATTATTGGTAGTGACGCACTCCTTACTCTCCCCAAATGGCACCGGTGCGCCGAAATTGCCGGGTTGTGCGACTGGTTGGTGGCGCCACGTCCGAGTCACGGAGATCGAGTGACAGCAGAAAGCGGGGAGATGGGGGGACTGTCCGAGTGGGGAGATTGTCCCGGTGGAAAACCCCTCGATTCCGGGGGGGACAGGATGCAGGTTCAGGCGAATGCTGTGGGCCGACGAGTTGCCGAACAAATGGCTCTTTTGGACGTGGAAATTCGCTGGGAAGTGCTGTCCATGCGTGCGATCGAGATTTCGTCCAGCCACATCCGCCGCTGCTGCGCCGAAAGGCTCGACCTCCGCTACTTAGTCCCGGAAGTTGTCGGGACTTATATTGCAGCCCATCAGCTTTACCAGTAACCAGCGGCAGAAAGCCTAATGCCTTCTGCCTTGCAATTTCAGCCTTCTAAAAAAGTTCAGGTTTTTTTGATCGACACAAAAAGTTAGAAAGGATCGAGCTTTGCGATATGATCTGGTGTCATCAGAAAGGTGGGCGGAAACCCCGTCGTTTTAAGACCGCTTTATATTAAACTATAGTTTGGTCAATGACCCACCCGCGACGATGGATTCAGACAGCCTAACGAGCGAAGTCCAGTACAACTGGCGGCGCAGACAAATCGGTAGACCGGGAAAAGAGGATAGGGCAATGGTAAACATCCCTGGAATCAAAACAACAGATAAGAATTCCTTTTAGGTATTCGACGCATAAAAACCGCTGGGCTAGCGGGGTTAGTCTGTGGAGCGAACATAAGACCAGAAAACTCCTTGTGGGTGGAGGCAGTTGCGATGAAGCAGAAACTCAAATCGTGAGGTTTGGGAATCACCGTGGCTTTAGTCCGGTGAGAATGTCAAAACTCAATTCTTAAATTTTTCCAAAATTTAAGCCTAAGCTAAGGGCTGCCATCGTTAGGAGGTACTAAAGTGATTCGAGTCGCGATCAATGGTTTTGGACGTATCGGGCGCAGTTTTGCGCGCTGCTGGTTGGGCAGAGAAAACAGCCAGCTAGAGTTGGTAGCTATTAATGACACTTCCGATCCCAGAAGTAATGCTCACTTGCTCAGATACGATTCCATGATGGGAACGTTGAAGAATGTGGACATCAGTGCGGATGAAAATTCCATTACCCTAAATGGGAAGACAGTTAAATGCGTGAGCGATCGCAACCCGCTAAACTTGCCTTGGAAAGATTGGGGTATTGATCTGATTATTGAATCGACCGGTGTCTTTGTTGACCAAGCTGGTGCATCGAAGCATATCACTGCCGGCGCTAAAAAAGTGCTAATTACCGCTCCCGGCAAGGGTTCTGAAGTTGGCACTTATGTGATGGGAGTCAACCACCACAACTACAAGCACAGTGACTACACAGTCATCAGCAATGCTAGCTGTACTACTAACTGTCTAGCTCCTGTACTGAAAGTGCTGCACGAAAATTTTGGCATCGTCAAAGGCATGATGACCACTACCCACAGCTATACTGGCGACCAGCGCTTGCTGGATGCCAGCCACCGCGACTTGCGGCGGGCCCGGGCGGCAGCAATGAATATTGTGCCGACTTCTACGGGTGCAGCCCAAGCTGTGGCTTTGGTGATTCCAGAATTGAAGGGCAAGTTAAATGGTATTGCCATGCGCGTGCCGACTCCCAATGTGTCCGTAGTCGATTTTGTGGCTCAGGTAGAGAAAAAGACTTTTACCGAGCAAGTAAATCAAGTGTTCAAAGAAGCTGCCTCTGGCTCCATGAAAGGGATTTTGGAGTACAACGATTTGCCTCTTGTTTCTTGCGATTATCGCGGAAGTGATGCTTCTTCGATTCTCGATTCCAGCTTGACGCTGGTGATGGATGGCGACATGGTAAAGGTTTTGGCTTGGTACGACAATGAGTGGGGCTACAGTCAGCGGGTGGTTGACTTGGCTGAATTAGTCGCCGAACGTTGGGAAGCCTAGTACCCGAAGGCAGAAGGTATTAGTCATTCGGCAGAAGGTAAAAAATGCTGACATTTTTTACTTTTGAGTCGATTTCTAGCTGACTGGTTATTTCTGTTTTCCAGCGGTAGAGACTTTTGGGAGTCGATAGTTGGCGAGTAGAAGATGAAATATGGTAGGGAGACGGCAGTGGGCAATGGTGTTAACTTAAGCCTGAAAGCCTTGGTATCTCTTGTTCATAGCCAAGTCTAGATCCCCCTAAATCCCCCTGATTGTTGGGGAGTAGGGGTTGACTTTGATAAGACTCTTGTCCCCCCCTTCGTAGGGGCGGTGCCCCCGTGCCCGCCCTTGGCGCCGGGGGGATCTAGGGTTAATAGTCAAACAGCAGTCTGTGACAGGGTTTGACGTTAAGTTGACACCAAGGGGTAGTGCCGTCTCCCTACGATATCCGTATACTGTTACTCCCAGCTATCGAACTTTTTGCAATCATACTTCGATCGGGCGATCGGGTCTGCTTGATGATAAATTTGTTGTTTGTTTGTAGTAAGCGCTTAAAATTGCTTTGGTTAAGTTCTCGGAAAATCCCAAACATTAAAAAAATAAAAATTCCGACTATAAAAGTTAAAAACCTGAAAAAATATCAACAGCTACGGTACAGTGTTGAAAACAAAATGTGATATGAAAAAAGCGTTAATTAGCGGTATATCAGGTCAGGACGGAGCTTATCTAGCGAAACTGCTGCTCGATCGAGGTTATGAAGTTTGTGGCACCTCCAGGGACGCCCAAATGTCTAGTTTCGGAAACCTGGCCCGTTTGGGCATCCGAGACAGAGTAAAACTAGAATCCATGTCTCTCAACGATTTTCGCAGCGTCTTGCAAGTGCTTGCCAAAATAGAGCCAGATGAGGTGTACAATCTAGCCGGTCAAAGTTCCGTCGGTCTGTCTTTTGAACAACCCGTAGAAACCCTCGAAAGCATTGCCACAGGCACATTGAATCTGTTAGAAGCAATTCGGTTTACAGGCGGAAAAATCAAACTTTACAACGCCAGTTCCAGCGAATGTTTTGGGGATACCGGAGGCAGTGCAGCCGATGAAAATACGCCTTTTCGCCCCAGAAGTCCCTACGCGGTAGCGAAAGCAACGGCATTTTGGGAAGTAGCAAATTATCGAGAAGCGTACAATTTGTTTGCGTGTTCTGGTATTTTGTTCAATCACGAGTCGTCGCTGCGACCGGAGAGGTTCGTCACCCAAAAAATTGTATCTGTTGTGTGCAGAATTGCGGCAGGTAGTTCCGAAAAACTGCATTTAGGAAATATTTCAGTGCAACGGGACTGGGGTTGGGCGCCGGAATATGTGGAGGCGATGTATTTGATGTTGCAGCAGGAAGAACCGGATGATTATGTAATTGCCACGGGTGTAAGTTATCCTTTGGAGGAGTTTGTGCAGACAGCTTTTGTTTCTGCGGGTTTGGATTGGCGGGAACATTTAGTAACCGATGCTAGTCTTTACAGACCGACGGAGATTGCAGTTGGGAGGGGACATCCGGGTAAGGCGAAACAAAAGTTGGGATGGGAGGCTAAGTATAAGATGCCCGATGTGGTGCGGATGATGGTGGAAGCGAGGATGATGTGAGGGAAAAGTATGGGGTGAAGATATGGCAGCAGAATATGCGACAGCTAAGGAGTGGTATAAGGCTAATCGCCGGGAGTTGAAGAAATATCGGGGTCAGTGGATCGCTTATACTAACCGAGGGGTGATTAGTTGCGATCGGGATTATCGAAAGATGAAGGACGGGATTCCCCCTGATACACCTAATTTAAGTTATGTGATCGGTCGCATATATGAAAGCGAGTTTATTGAGCCTGTTAGGTTTTATCCTGTCAGAATGAGGGCATTAAAATCTCACGATTGGCAGCCCAGATATGAACTGCATCTAAAAGTTCAGAACTCGGCAAGAGTCGAAATGCTGGTGGATTCTGGAGCTGAACTCAGCTTAATCACTAAGCAGCTTGGCGAAGATTTGGGTTGTAGTAGAACTGCGGGAGAGAGTATCAGTAAAGCAGAGGGAGTTGGTGGCAGTATTGAATATCTGTTGCGAGATATTGAAATGGAGTTGGATGGTCATATTTTTACTGCGCCTGTGGCTTGGGCACAAACTGATTTTTGTCAAGAGGTTCTTTTAGGGAGAGAGGTAGTATTTGACTTGTTTGATATAGAATTTAAGCAAGCTGAGGAGACGATTATTTTTAAGTGGCGTAGCGGGTAGCCATTCTTCTTCCATACACTACAATTTCACGAGCCCACTTTGAATAAAGATGAGTTGATGACGTTTAAAGCTGTGAAACAATGCAAGTAGTTATATTAGCCGGCGGTTTGGGGACACGTCTCCGAGAAGAAACAGAATTTCGTCCCAAGCCCTTAGTTGATGTGGGCGGGCATCCGATTCTCTGGCACATTATGAAGACCTATGCCCATTACGGTTTCCGGGACTTTATTGTGTGTTTGGGCTATCGCGGCAACATGATTAAGGAGTATTTCCTGAATTATGAAGCTATGAATAATGATTTTACTATTTGCTTGGGTCGCCAGAATTGCATTACTTATCACGAGGAGCATCGCGAGCAAGATTTTAAGGTGACACTGGCGGAAACTGGCTCGAACACTATGACTGGGGGGCGGGTGAAACGTGTGGAGAAATACATTGCCGAGGATACCTTTATGGTGACATACGGTGATGGAGTTGCGGATATCGATATTGGAGCTTTGGTGGATTTTCATAAGGCTCATGGTAAGCTGGCAACTGTTAGTACAGTTCGTCCAATATCCCGATATGGTATTTTAGATGTGAACAACCAAGGCCAAGTTCTGGAATTCACCGAAAAACCTCAAATAGATGGCTGGGCTAGTGCGGGATGGTTGGTACTTCACCGCAGCATATTTGACCATTTAGACGGGGATGATTGTCTTTTAGAGCAAGAGCCGTTACAGCGCTTAGCGGGAGAAGGTCAATTGATGGCTTACCGCCACGAAGGTTTCTTCTTTGCGATGGATACTTACCGCGAGTATAAATATTTGAATGAACTTTGGGATAATGGACAAGCTCCTTGGAGGGTGTGGGAATGAGTGAATTTTGGCGCGATCGATCGGTATTGGTGACAGGTTGCACAGGCCTTTTGGGTAGCTGGTTAGTAGCTGAATTAGTGCAACGGGGGGCAAGGGTAACTGGATTAGTCCGAGACTGGGTGCCAAAATCCAGACTTTATACAGAAGACTGGCATCAGCAAATTAACATAGTGCGCGGGTGCGTACAAGATTTACAAACCCTAAAACGAGCGATCAATGAGTATGAAGTAGACACCTTATTTCACTTGGCAGCTCAATCTATTGTGGGTGTTGGTAACCGAGATCCGCTAGAGACTTTCGAGACAAATATTAAAGGTACTTGGAACCTGCTAGAAGCCTGCCGCCAAATTGGGGGTGTCAGTCGAGTTGTTGTGGCCTCTAGCGACAAAGCTTATGGAGATCAGTTGGTGCTGCCCTACGACGAGACAACACCCCTGCAAGGAGAGCACCCCTATGATGTTTCTAAAAGTTGTGCAGATTTGATTTGTCGGACTTATTATGTCAGCTACAGGGTGCCAGTATGCGTAACCCGGTGTGGCAATTTTTACGGTGGTGGAGACTTAAATTTTAATCGTATAGTACCCGATACAATTCGGTCAACTTTGCGGGACAAGCAAGTGGTACTCCGCAGCGATGGCAGTTATATCCGAGACTATTTCTATGTGAAAGATGGGGTTTTAGCTTATTTGCATCTAGCTGAGCAGATGGACAGACGAGAAATATGGGGAGAAGCGTTTAATTTCAGTAATGAGCTGCAAATCCCGGTGCTGGAAATGGTGCGTAAGATTTTGGAATTGATGGATAAGAGTCATTTGGAGCCAATTATTTTGAATCAGGCTAAAAATGAAATCAAGCATCAATATCTTTCAGCAGAGAAGGCACGCAGGCTGTTGCATTGGAAACCCCAGTATTCTCTTGAAGAAGGACTGCGCGAGGCCATTCAATGGTACGATAAATTTCTAAACGTTGACAGCCCAACATTGGCATTGATTAAGCAGGGATAGAACTGCTGTGCCTTGCTGAGCTAGTTTTGTTTCACAAGAGATATCTTCACAACTAGATGAACTGCAAGTATACTGGCCAGCAATATATCTGGTAAAGCTAGAGGTTTTTGGTGCTATGGGCGTTAGTAACTTTCGACAGTCGCTCGCAACTATCAATTCTCTAGTTTTTCATTCCTAACAGAGATGTTAGAGTAGAGGCAGTTACGAGAGACTGATGATGCTAAGCTATTGATTGGCAGACAAGAGTATTAACTTAATCAACCAACTCACTCAACCGCTTGAATATTTTCACTTTGGAGAACCATATGACGCACTCAGTCCCCGGCACAGTTAAAGAAATTACTAAATGTCGAATTTGTGGCAACGAAAATCTCACCCCTGTTTTAAATCTTGGCGAGCAATGCCTCAGCAGTGTTTTTCCAGCCATAGATTCCCCTAATCCATCGATTTCGCCTCTCGATCTAGTTCTGTGTGACGGCGATGGCGATGATTCAAGTGATATTTGTCGGATGCTACAATTCAAGCATACCGCTAATGTATCGGAAATGTACGGGACGACTTATGGCTACCGTTCGTCAACCAGTCGCACGATGCGTAGTCACCTAGAGTCAAAGATTAAACACCTGCTCGAACTTGTAGAGCCGAAGGATGGCGACATCGTATTAGATATCGGTTGCAATGATGGCACTGTGCTGAATTTGTATCGGAACCTGGGGCTGGTTCGAGTTGGGATGGACCCATCCAGTGAAAAGTTCGCTGATAATTTCGATCCTGATATTCAGGTTATTTATGATTTCTTTTCGGCGGATCGCTTGCGTAGCATCATTGGAGAGCGTAAGTGTCGCATAATAACTTCAATTGCGATGTTTTATGACCTTGAAGACCCTGTAGGTTTCATGCGTCAAATTCATTCCATACTTGCTCAAGACGGGGTGTGGGGTTTTGAGTTGTCGTATATGCCGATGATGTTGACTAACCTCACCTACGATCAAGTTTGTCACGAACACATAACCTATATGGGTTTGCGCCAAATCTTTTGGATGGCTGAACGTGCTGGTATCAAAATACTGGATGTGAGCTTGAATGATATCAATGGTGGTAGTTTTTACCTCATTGCAGCCCGGGATGATAGTCCGAGGGAGCCTAACCATCACAATATTAAGAAGCTCCTTGATTATGAGGAGCCACTTAGCACAATAGCTCCTTTTGATCGTTTCCGCAATCGCGTTCTTCAGCATCGTGATGAAGTGCGTAATTTTTTCAATCTCACCCGCGCTGCTGGCAAAAAAGTCTATGGCTATGGAGCATCGACAAAGGGAAATATTGTACTGAATTTTTGTGATATTACCCCCAAAGACCTGGTTGCTATCTGTGACTTGCAACCTCAAAAACACGGTTTGGTTACGCCCGGTACGCGCATTCCGATCATTAGCCAGGAAGAGCTACGGCGCAATCAACCTGACTATGTATTTGTCTTGATCTGGCATTTCCGTCGCGAAGTGATTGAGGATGAGATTGAGTATCTGGAGAAAGGGGGAAAGTTGGTGTTTGACTTACCACGCTTGCATATTGTCGATCGCGACAACTACAAGCGCTATTTAAGCGCTCCTTTTGAAGAATTAGCTTTTCCTTTGTAAATTAGACTGATAAACCATGAAAAAAGTGCTAGTAACAGGTGCGACTGGTTTTATTGGTAGACACACGATCGCACCTTTAACTGCTGCGGGTTTTGAGGTTCATGCTGTCACCTCTAAAATTCCACTAAATTCAAGAGATGTAAACGGGAAATGCTGTTGGCATAGCATGAATTTATTAGATCCCATGCAAGTTAAAAATCTGGTGTCTACCGTCAAGCCAACTCACCTGCTGCACTTTGCTTGGTACAACATTCCGGGAAAATGTTTAGTAGCAGAAGAAAATTTCCTTTGGGTACAAGCTAGTTTAGAATTACTAAGACATTTTCGAGAACAAGGCGGGGAACGAGTTGTCATGGCTGGTAGCGCCTTGGAATATGATTGGAACTACGGTTACTGTTCGGAAGTTTTAACTCCAAGAAACCCCCATACAGCTTACGGTGTTTGCAAAAATACTTTGCAAGAAATGTTAAAAGCTTATGCAGAAATCACTAAACTTAGTAGCGCTTGGGGGCGTGTTTTTAATGTTTATGGTCCTTACGATCACCCTAAGCGTTTAGTATCATCAGTTATACTTTCTTTGTCGAAAAACGAACCTGCTTTGTGTTCTGATGGTAATCAACTACGGGATTATCTTTATGTTGAAGATGTGGCTAATGCTTTTGTAAAACTTTTAGAAGGTAATGTTACTGGTGAGATTAATATAGCTTCGGGAAAGCCTGTAGCTGTTAAAGAAATTATTTATAAAATTGCATCAAAACTAGGAAAAACTAACTTAGTTAAGTTAGGATCTATATTGGCATCTTCTGGAGAACCAAACTTATTTGTAGCTAATATTTCCCGTTTATCAGGTGAATTGGGTTTCTTACCTAAATATGATTTAGATATTGGTATCAATCAAACTATCAACTGGTGGAATCACAAAATTGTATAAACTAAGTTTATGTTACTTCTATAGTTTTTAGTAAATCTTTCAGTGCATTGATATCAAGAATTGCTTCTTCAATATCATCACATCCGTAAATCAGTTGACGCAAGTGAGCAGATCCTAAACCTATCGATGTTTTGAGGTAGTAGTATTGAAGACCAAGATAGTAACTTACCCAATAATAATGCTGTTGTGCTGGTGGGCCCATACAAGGTGTAAATATTTCTATAACTTTTGTTCCAGGCTGACAAAAGGCTAAGTTGGTCAATCCAGCACCACATATACCTACTACCACCTTTGTACCAGAAAATAATGATATTTTTTCTTCTACTGACAGCAGTTCCCCGTCTATCGTGATAAAACCTAGTCGTGCTAAAAATTCTATCACTTCGTTTTCATTAATAATTTTTCTGCCCCTTGCTAATCGCCGACTAATATAGATTCTTTCTGGTTGTTCCAATGATAATTTAGCTACTGGTGACATCAGGTTTTCTCTTAAAAATTTAAGGGAGGTATGGCGTAAGTGGCATACATTAGGAGTAACGATCAATCTATCTGCTTTAATATGGGGAAATTGACTAGCGTCTAATATTTTTTCGGGAGGAATTCCCATAATATCTAGTGTCTCCTTATGGAAACCAGAGTATTTAGGAATTAAGACTTTATCTATATTCTTCAAAGGCATTTCGACCTTGAATATTAACCCTAATTTGGGGAGTAAGTCCACCAACCAGTGATAATACATCATGCAATTAAAACCTGATATTACAGCCACCGTACCTTCAACATTATAAATGGGGGGAGAATCAAGTCTTGCGATATCGTAGTGAGGTAAAAGAGAAGCATCTAGCAATAATTTATTATCAGGCGAAATGTAGTATGAATGCCCGATGGGATCGGTCTGACAATAGCGCCCGTTTGATACTAACGCCACAAAGCTTTTAGGGAATGAATAACTAGATATAAATCCATATTCATTAGGAAAATATTGAGTTTCGCTAGGTTCTATTTCTCTATATTCAGTTGACTTAGTAGCCACTGCCCACTCCTCCGTTGTATTATAAAATCCTTCGGGAGTAGCTTCCGGCTGTTTTTTTTGATCAAAAGTATTAGCTTTCTCTGATTGACCTTGTTTTTCCCAAATATCGGCTAATTTTACTACAGCCTCTTGATATGTTCTGCTATCTCTTTGGTTAATTATTTCTTGCAAGTAAGTTGATGCTTCATCAAGCCTATTATTATGAATAAGGCAATCGGCTAAACTTAGATAAACTTGGTAATCTTTTAGAGAAATTTGCAGTGCTTTCTCGTAATATTTTATCGCTAAATCAAATTGATTGTGGCGGTATACTGCTAACCCCAGATGATAGTAGGTTTTAGCATCTTTAGGGTTAATTTGAAGTGCTTTTTGGTAGTAAATAACAGCAGAGTCTAGTTGATTAGTCTGTGCTAAAGCATACCCCAAGTTGAAATATATTTCATCAGTTATAGTAGCAGTATCGTCTACACCTTCTAGGAATTTCTGGTAAGCATATATCGCTTCATGCCACTTACATCTAACAATTAATACTTGGGCAAGACAGGCATAAAAATCGTCTGAAGTTGGTTCCTTAAGTAAAGCTGTAAAAAACTTGGTTTTCCAAGCGGTTTGTGTATCTAGTTTATTTTCTTTTGCTAAGGTTTCAGCCTGCTTTGCGTAAGCAATTGCAACATCGGGTTCAAGCACAATAGCACGGTGATACGCTGGAATAGCTCTCTCCCACAAAGCATTTTGAGCAAAAATATCTCCTACTTGCCACCAAGAAACTTGCTGTAAGATATCTGGGATTGAGTTTTGCTGTGCTATATCCCAGACTAAGTTAGCATATCTTCTGCTATTTGGTTGCACTTTTGAGATGTTTTGGCAAGCAGATATCGCCGCTCGTTTGTATGGTGAGTTAAGCAACGCCACTTTGCTATATGCGGCAAATGCTTCTTCTAACTTCCCTTGGTATTCAAACTTTATACCTAAATTAAAATAATAATAATAATAATTTGCCAGATTTGTATCATCAGGTTTATATAGCAATTCAAGTCCTATACCGTTAATAGCAAAAACTTTACCTTGGGCAAAGAAACGAATTTCTAAGTCTACAGCATCAATCAAGTCTAGAAAAAACTCTACTCTATTACAGAGAATATCAATATCCTGTTCGTAAACCACGCTTGACTTGTCGATCACTACATCAAGTCTCAAACCGACATTAGGCTGGTCTTTGCTTAATTCGGGAAACTCAACATCTATCTTGATGCCATACAATCCATCGGGTAAGCTGATATACGGACCATAAGAAACTAAACCGTGATGGTCTTTACAGCTAATTAGTTGCTGACCATTCTCAGTAGAAACTAAGTTTCCGCCTACTACAGTTAATTGTTCAGGTTTTATCGTAAATATTTCCAGGGAATTTTCCTGTTTGAATAAGGAAAATATTGGTTTCTGTTTTTGGTTCATTACTTTGATAACTGCAGCATTAATTTTTTGCCAATCTACATCATAATTAGCAAAACCTATTTTCACATTATCATCGCGATAATCATTAGGAATTAGTAGGGGTGCTGCCGCATTTTCTCTGATATGTGAAGACCACTCTCCTTTCTCTAATAATATAGAGTCAATGATCCCATGAACCACACCTGGTTTGTTGGCAATCCAGAGAGGAAATGTTAAGCCAGATCCATAGGCGGATATGTAAAAATCTATTACTCTCGACCAGACAGCCCTTTCACAGTTCATCGCTCCTATTAAATTATAAATGGGTACATTAGTCGATATTTTTTTTACTATATCTGCCACTATTGATTGTTCTCTTTTCATCTCCAACTCAGAACGAGGATCGGGTTTTTCAGTTTGACCCCAACCATCAAAAACAACTGCCAAATCGGGAAAGATGGTAGATAAACTGTTGATAATATTTGCTAGGCCTTCTATCTGAGACAACCATACTCTAGAGTGTCCGCGCAGTCCAATCCAGACGAAGGGGAAATGTTTTCTAGCTACTTCTATTTCTTGCAAAACACTTGGAGAACATTTAGCAATAGCACCTTTATAGAGTCTGTTGCTTAAATCTTCTTTGATCACTAAATCTGTTGACCATACAGCTAAGTAGTTATTAGCTAAAATTGTTTCAAACAAACTATCGGGATTGGTCAGATGCAGTATCTTATCTATAGGAATTTCTGGATAAGTATCGCCTAAATTAAAATACTCAAAGCTTCCGATTAAGAACTTATCTATTTTATCTAAGGTTTCATTGTCATATAAATATTGAATCCCCGATAGCTCATTCCAGACGAAATGGGCTAGATTGTTCATATAACCTAAAACGGCAGCTACCTCTTTTCTTATATCGGTTGATAAGTAGGAGTTAACTAACTGCCAATGACTAACAAAGTTAGCCTTGAGCGCGTTAATTATTTGATCTTCTTTTGCATAACAATCATGTCCTGAAACAAAAGTAATAATTAACTCGCGATTGGGAAAGTAAATAAAACTTTTATCTCCCAATACAGGAGTAGCACATACTAAATAAAATACTTCGACACCCACAAATCGATAAATATATATGGGATGAACTCCAGTCCAAGTACCTGGATGAGGGTAGTGATAAACAAATGATTGATTTGTTCTCAACACCTCTCCCGTGGAAGGACAAACTGAATAAATGTACCCTGTTTCGACTATGCTTTGCTGAAAATATCTGCCTTTTTTAATGTCATATATACTATCGTTACCTCGTAAGTCCTTACCTCCCTTCCGAGAGAGTTGAACAGGTTCATTAGAAGTAAAACTGTTGATGTATATTTCTTCTAGCTCAATATCATCTTTTGCAATTAATTCCAGATTAGCTATGGAAAAACCGGCTTTTTCCATAAAGTTTCGCTCTTCATCACTTAAAGCAGAGATATTAAGAGCTTTATATTGGCTGGTCTGACTAAAGTATTTATATGTATCTTCCCGGTCAATTTCAGTTGGGTAATCAGGATTATCCTCATCAAGCAAACGCATTTTGTTCAATCCCAACCATATATTTTCGTAAATAAGACTTTCATTGAAGGTTTTTTTAGAAGATTTACTGAAAACTGTTATAGCCTCATTCATCATCCCTTCTTTAGCTAGGACTATGGCTAAATTATGGTGAGCTTTAGTGGCTAAGTTCCAATCATTCTCGAACAATTGGTCGTAGCAGGAAATTACCTGTTCCAATAAACCCTGTTTTATTAAGCTGCTGATTAACTCCGTGTAAGCTTCTGGTTGTTTCGAAGATGCTATCGCCTTTGCTAAATAATTGTGGGGGTTCAGTTCCGCCGCCCTGCGGTAGGCAGCCAATGCCTGTTGCTGTTGGCCTTTTATTTGCAGGCTCTTCCCTAAATTGAAATAGTATTCAGTGGCGGTCGCATCGTTACGAGGCTGATATATTAAAGTCATCTCTATGGAATTCACAGCAAATGCTGCACCAACCGACCAAAAACGAATTTCTAAATCTATAGCATTTACAAAATCGATGAAAAGTTCATGATCTTTTTGACCGCAGTAAATACTTGATTCATAAATAACCAAACTTCGCTCTATAGCCACATCAAACTTGAACCAGAGAGCTTGACTGTTTTCAACTGAATTTAAACTTGATTGGGAATACTCACGATCCAATTCAATTTTAACTCGATACACTCCGTCCGGCACACTAATGTACGGACCATAGGAAACCTGTCCCTGATTCCCCGCATTACTGACTAGCTGCTTACCTTGAGACCCATCTATTAGTTGACCGGAAATCAGAGTTAACTGATCGGGAGTAATGCACCAAGAACAGATTCCTTTTAAGCTACTTAAAAAAAAATCATGGGGAGACTCCTCTCCCAGATCAGATAACCGTCGCCAGTCATTAATTACCGATACCGCGTCTCCGTGATTGACAATTTTTTCCCACATTTGATTGTAGTTATCTATAACTTGCTGTAGCTTGGTCTGTTTTTGTTCAAGCACAGCATAAGCCTGCGTCAGGTTAGTAGGTTTCGCCTTAAGAAAATGCCTGTATCTGTGGATATTTTTCTTCAAGTATTCTGGTACATCCTTTCCTTCTATGTCGGCTAGGTCAAAGTAATACTCTCCTGAAGCTTCAAACTCTAAAGTCGGTCTACAAATATCATACTTCAGTTTTTCTACTCCCCTTGCATCCGAATCGTCTACTTCGGCATGAGCAAAACTTTGTATTTTGTAGCTATTTGATAGGGGAGTTCCAAACCAGGTAAATGACCAACCACCTTTAGCTATGTAGGGGTGTCCAAAATTGCGAGACTCATTAATGTACCCAGCTTTGCTGTCGCTGGCAAAATTCCCGGCATCTGAACGTCTGACTTGGGTAGCAGTTCTTTGCTTTAAATTTTTATATTTACAAGCGAGTGTTCCACACCACCACTCGCTTTGTAAATTATCTAAGTTGTGGGCATATAAATCATGGGTGAAAATTACAAAATCGTTATTTGAGAGCAATTGTATTGCCTCATTAATTTTGTCTTTTCTCGGTATCTCATCAGCATCACTCACTAAAATAATATCTTCGTCTTGACATTCAAGTTCTATCAAAGCCAAACCAATGCAGTCCCTTTGATAATTTTCAAGAGGCCATCGATTATTGTTTTGGACTTCTGGCATATCATCCACAATGTAGTGGATAATTTGATCTTGATACTCAGCAAACTCATGGATAAACTCTTTAAAGTATAAAGGCTTTAGTTGTCCACTATGAGTTTTCGTCGCTTCAACCAAAATAAATTTATCTACTACATCCTTTAATTCCTCTATTCTAATTTTTAAGATATCTATTTCATTAAAAAAAGGAAAACAGTCATATATACGTGGTTTCCTTACCACAGGTTGCGGATAAATTTCAATGTTTTCTTTGTTGCTTGAGGCTGTAACACTTGCTTTTTTGATTTTGAAAGCCTGCTGGAAGGAATATATTGCCCTGACCATATTATTATTTTTACAATTATTTCCTACTTTCAAATAATAGTCAATCGCCTTGGCATCTTCCCCTGGGTGATAAACCAAGGTAAATTCTATGAAATTCACAGCAAATAATTGACCCATCGCCCAAAAGCGAACTTCTAAATCTTTAACATTTACCAGGTCTATAAAAAACTCTTGTTTCTGCTGGTGGGTATAAATATTTTCCTGATACACCACCAAGCTTTGATCCATCGCTACATCAAGTTTGAATCCAATAATTTCAGAATTTTCTCGTTTTTGTTCTGAAGTTAGAGCGGGGAATTCACAGTCAATTATAACTCGATATAAGCCATCGGGTAAAGTAATATAAGGACCATAAGACACTTGCCCCTGGTTTCCTTCTCTACTGACTAACTGCCAGCTACCGCCGGTTTGAAGAAGCTGTCCTGAAATTAATTTTAACTGTTGGGGATTAATTCGGAAAGCTTGACTCTCTTCTAAGTTATCGCTGTTATGAGGTTGAATCTCTAGGAGATTGCGACAAGCTTCCAAGTCATTTGGATTTAGCTGTAGGGCGCCGCGATAAGAAGAGATCGCCCCTTCCAAATCCAACTGAGTTCGCTGTTGCAGCAATTCCCCCAGCTTATACTGAATCCAATCGGTCTCTGGGTTAAGCTCGCTGGCACGGCGATAAGCCGCGATCGCCTCATCTAGCTGACCCAGTTTTGCTAAACTATGCCCTAACCCACAGTAAGTCCCGAAATGTTCGGCATTGAGTTCAATGGCTCTGCAGAAAGCAACAACCGCTTCCTGCCACTGTTCCTGTCGCTCTAAAGCATCCCCCAAGTGATGATAAGACCAAGAAAAATCCGGGTTGAGTTCTATCGCGTGCCGATAAGCTGCGATCGCTTCCTCGAATTGACCGAGTTTTGCGAGAGCTTCCCCTAAATTGTGGTGAGACCAGGAGAGGTCAGGATTTAACTCAATGGCACGGCGGAAAGCTGCGATCGCCTCCTCCAGACTCCCTAACTCTACAAGTCGAGCGCCCTCGTCCAAATAATCAACGGCATTTTTTTTGGCTTCCATCTTGAGTTACTGTCAATGGTGCTAAGCTGATGAACTACTTCAGGTTACACTAAGTCGTGTACCTTTGACAAGATGTAACCTTAATGACCTAACCTTAGTGTAAACTGTGGTTGAATCTCGGACTCTTGAGAGGCGATGTACTTGATGTTGCAGCACGAACAGCCTGATGGCTGGGTAAGTGCAACAGGTGAAAGTCATCATGGGTTGTCAGAAATTCTGGCGACAGTGCTTGATGCCAGATTAAACCGGCAGGAACATATAGCGATCAACGCCAGTCTTAATAGACTAACGGAAATTGCTGTAATATTAAGCTGCGCTTGGGGAGCATTTATGGGAAAATTGGGTTGACTGGTAGATTAGTCGCATGGCATCGGTATCAGTATCAATGGCCTCTATTCACAAAACTCTCAAAGAAGACTAAATTTAATATATACGAAAGACAGGAGAAGCGCCAATGCACGAATGGAAAAGAACGTTTTTTTTCACTCAAAAAGAGTTTTATTACAATCGTATAAGATTTAACAATCCTACCGAAAGAGCTGTAGAAATACCTATTGCCTTTAACTTTTTGGCAGATCTCAAAAAACCAGCAAGCATACTTGAAGTGGGAAATGTACTCTCTCATTATGAAAATCATTTGAGTGAAACGCTTGGTATAACATCAAGACGAATTGTCGATAAATTTGAAGTAGAAGTAGGGGTAGATAATGAAGACTTAATGAACCTGCCGTCTGCCCAAAAGTACGACGCGATAGTCTCACTTTCGACAGTCGAACACATTGGACAAAAAGGAGATCCTTCTGGTGGATATGGAGAGCAGGAAGAAAACCGCGATCTTGAAGGTCCCTTAAAAGCAATTGCTAAAATATACGACATACTTGCTCCTGATGGCAAAGCTTTGATTACCGTTCCTTTTGGAAAACTTATAGATGGGGAATGGTATATTCAGTTTAGTAAAGAGTATTTGTATCTTTTAGGTAAAAAATATGGAATTCCTAAAGAGGCTGTCTCAGTTAATTGCTTAAAGCTAATAGACCGAGAAACAAATGGCAGTAGTTTTAACGTGCTTTGGGAAGAGTTAGATGCTCTTGAACTGAGTTATGTGGAATACGGGTCGCCTTTTTCTCAAGCAAATGCGATCGCAGTTATCGAGCTTTCCAAGCTTTCAAGTGACTTTCACTTGAAATTAAATGTCGAGCCGAGTCCTCTTTTATACAATATGCCCTATGAGACGCGGACAGAATTTGAGCAAAACAAGGCTCTGCTACAGCAAACTCAAAGTGAATTGGCAGAATTTCAGTTGCACTTGCAACTGAGTCAGAGGGAATTGGAACAATCCCAAGCACTCCAGCACCAGACTCAGAGTGAATTAGAACAATCCCAGTTACAACTCCATCAGACTCAGAGTCAATTGGAACAATCCCAGTTACAACTCCATCAGACTCAGAGTCAATTGGAACAATCCCAAGCAATCCAGCACCAGACTCAGAGCGAATTGGAACAATCCCAAGCAATCCAGCACCAGACTCAGAGCGAATTGGAACAATCCCAAGCACTCCAGCACCAGACTCAGAGTCAATTGGAACAATCCCAGTTACAACTCCATCAGACTCAGTGTCAATTGGAACAATCCGAGTTACAACTCCATCAGACTCAGAGTGAATTAGAACAATCCCAAGCAATCCAGCACCAGACTCAGAGTGAATTGGAACAATCCCAGCTACAACTCCATCAGACTCAGAGTGAATTGGAACAATCCCAAGCACTCCAGCACCAGACTCAGAGTGAATTGGAACAATCCCAGCTACAACTCCATCAGACTCAGAGTGAATTGGAACAATCCGAGTTACAACTCCATCAGACTCAGATTGAATTGGAACAATCCCAAGCAATCCAGCATCAAACTCAGAATGAATTGGAACAATCCCAGTTACAACTCCAATTCACTCTGAGTGAATTGGAACAATCCCAAGCACTCCAGCATCAAACTCAGAGTGAATTGGAACAATCCCAGTTACAACTCCATCGGACTCAGAGTGAATTGGAACAATCCCAGTTACAACTCCATCGGACTCAGAGTCAATTGGAACAATCCCAGTTACAACGCCAGTTACAACTCCATCAGACTCAGAGTGAATTGAAACAATGCCAGTTACAACTCCATCAGACTCAGAGTGAATTGGAAAGATTAAAGTTTTCGCAAGCTAGGGTTAGAGAAACTGAGGTCAAAAGTCAGATGCAGTACAAAGACTTATTGTGGGAGGGGTGGTACGCTTATTGCAAAGGTGATATGAAGGGGATGGCTAACTTTCTTAAAGAATCCTTGAAGTGCACGCCTTTTTCAACAACAGAAACAGTTTTGAACTGGTTAGAAACTTTTACTAGGTTTTCGTCGGAAAAAGGAGATATCCTCGATACCAATACCTTAGTTAACTCAGCAGAATGGAAAGAATTGATGCGTCGCAGCATTAATGGCAAAACTGCGCTGACCATCCATTAGTAAGAGATTGCAAGCAAGCTATGATTACAAACTCAGCAAAAACCAAGACGAATGTTAAATCATCAACTAAATAATTCTTTGGGCGTAAATTTAGCCGGTCATATAACTGGCGATTTTGGGTTGGCCGAAGCAGCTAGAGGCACTCTCAGAGCTATGGAAGCAGCTAGCATTCCTGTTGCTGTCACAGATTTAAAGGTAGGCGGGCAACCCAACTCAGATTCTACCTACACAGATTTTTCCGAAGACAACCCATACCCAATCAACATTATCCAAACCAACCCCAATTGGGTAGAGCAGATTTTAGCAGGATACTTTCCCGGGATTGGTTCGGAATATTTCAAAGGGAAATACAATATAGGCGTCTGGTTGTGGGAACTACCAGCATTTCCCGATGAGTGGCAGTGGGCATTTGATTTATTTGATGAAATTTGGACTACCAGCAACTTCTGTGCCGAAGCTTTTGCAGCAGTCTCGCGAGTTCCCGTTATCAAAATTCCCGTTAGTCTTGCTTTCCCCCAACCTTCACTGACGCGAACCGAGCTCAAATTGCCCGAAGACAAGTTTATTTTTCTGTTTGTGTTTGACTTCGGCAGCTCCTTTGAACGCAAAAATCCATTTGCCACTATTGAGGCGTTTAAACAAGCTTTTGGTCAAGCTAATGAGGATGTCTTGCTTGTCCTCAAGTTTGCTAATTCACATTATTTTCCCGAAAAAAGAGAGCAACTAAAAGAATTGACAGAAGGTTGGCCATCGATTAAGTTTATAGACGGGCATTTGAAAAAAGAAGAGATTCACGGCCTGGTTAATAGTTGTGACTGTTATGTGTCTCTGCATAGGGCTGAGGGCTTCGGTTTAACAATGTCGGAAGCAATGTACTACGGCAAGCCCGTTATTGCCACAGCCTATTCGTCTAATATGGAATTTATGAATGTTGGCAATAGTTATCCTGTAAAATACGAGCTGGTGACAACAACGGAAGATTGTGGGGCTTACCCCAAAGGTAGTGTCTGGGCCCAACCGAATAGTGACCATGCTGCATCCCTCATGAAATATGTCTTTCAAAACTATGAGGAAGCGCAGCAAGTCGGAAGTCAAGCCGCCAAAGAAATTAAATCTTTACTAAGTCCACGAACTGTCGGCAAAAAGATTAGAAGTCGCTTGGAATTTATTCTGAATACGAGCGATGCTTCGCATTTGTCAAGCCAGTACCTCAGTCTTCAGGCAGAAAGAGACTGGCTGGCATCCCAGACTCAAGCTTGGAAGCAAACAGCACTACAAATGCAAACAGAACTAAAACATTTGCAGTTTCAACGGTAATGTACTCTAGCATACTTACAAGTAAGGAGAATACGATAGGTGATGTTAAATAGCACTCCCAATTCCGATCTAGGTATCAATTTTATCGGACACATCAGTGGTGAATACGGACTTGGTGAAGGTGGTAGAGCAACTCTGAGAGCGATCGAAGCCGCTGACATTCCCTTCGCACTTAGGGATTTGAAAGTAGATTGGCACCGGAATTTAGATGCTACCTACACAAATTTTTCGGAAGAGAAACCATATCGAATTAACCTCGTCCATACTGTTCCTGAAGCTGGATTGTTGAATAGAATTAGTTCCGAATATTTTCAGAATTGTTACAATATTGGATTCTGGGCTTGGGAACTGCCAATACTTCCCCCTGCCTGGCTGTACGGCTTTTCTTTCTTTGACGAGATATGGACTTACAGCAATTACTGTGCTGAAGCGATCGCAGCCGTATCGCCGATTCCAGTGATTAAAGTTATGTCCAGTCTCGACCTTCCACAGCCGTCACTAAGCAGAGAAGCATTAAAATTACCAAAAAATAAATTTATTTTTCTGTTCATGTTCGACTTTCACAGCACGATTGCTCGCAAAAATCCCTTGGCTGCGGTTGAGGCTTTTAAACGAGCTTTTAGCCAATCTAATGAAGATGTTTTACTCGTTCTCAAGTTTTCTAATGCCAGCTATTTTCCCGAAAAGCGAGAGCAACTTAAAGCCCTGGCTGAGGGTTGGCCTATTCACTTTATAGACGGGCATTTGCAGAAAGAAGAACTGCACGCCTTAATTGCTAATTGTGACTGCTACGTATCGCTGCATCGGGCCGAAGGTTTCGGTCTGACAATGGCGGAAGCGATGTATTACGGTAAGCCAGTAATTGCTACTGCCTACTCATCTAATATGGAATTTATGAATGTGGGCAATAGTTTTCTGGTAAAATATGACCTCGTGACGCTGACTGAAGATTATGGCCCTTATTTCCGAGGAAATTTCTGGGCAGATCCAGACACCGATCATGCAGCATCTTTAATGCAGTATGTTTTTTACAACCGTCAAGAAGCTCAGAAAGTAGGAGCGAGGGCATCGCAGGAGATGAAGTCGTTGCTGAGTCCCCAAGCGATCGGTAGCAAGATTAAAAGTCGCGTCGAATACATAGCAAACAAGCTTAATTATTCGACCAGATCAACCAAAATCAGACAACTTCAGAGAGAGGTAAGCTGGTCTCAATCCCAAGCTCAAGCGTGGAAGCAGACAGCGCTGCAAGTTCAAACGGAACTAAAGCAATGCCAAAATCCTTCTGTTCCTTGCAGGTAAGCTGCGAATGCGTGATCGAGTCAGTGGCAGCAAACTCAAATTGCACAATTATCACTCGGATAATATTATTTATGTTAAACAACCTAAATTCAGCTTTCGGAGTCAACGTTCTAGGTCACGTAACAGGCGAGTTTGGACTTGGGGAAGGGGTGAGGGGTGCGCTCAGAGCAATAGAAGCTGCTGACATTCCTTGTGTGATTAAAGATTTGAAAGAAGATTCGCAGCCGAATTTTGATTCTACCTACACGAATTTTTCTGATAACAATCCTTATCCCGTCAACTACATCCATACTAACCCTCACGAATCTATTCTGAATACAATTAACTCAGGGTATTTTAAAGAGCGATATAATATTGGATATTGGGCATGGGAACTGTTAACATTTCCGGATTTTTGGCTGGGAGCTTTTGATGTGTTTGATGAGGTGTGGACTCCCAGCAGCTATACTGCTGAAGCTATTTCAGCGGTATCGCCGATTCCTGTAATCAAAGTGCCTCACAGCATTTATCTGCCTCCAAATTCGCTCGATCGAGAAGCATTGGATTTGCCCAAAAATAAATTTATTTTTCTGTTCATGTTCGACATTGGCAGCGGCTTTGAACGGAAAAATCCACTGGCTGTTATTGAGGCTTTTAAACAAGCTTTTGAAAGCTCAAATCAAGATGTTTGCCTGGTCATGAAGTTTCGCTCGCATCCCTTATTGCAGATCCACCGAGAGCAACTTTTAGCTGCCGCAGAGGACTGGCCGTCCATTCAATTTATAGAGGGTCATTTAACTAAAGAAGAGGTGAATAGTTTAATCTATAATTGCGACTGTTATGTCTCGCTGCACCGTGCCGAAGGTTTTGGTCTGACAATGGCTGATGCGATGTACTGTGGCAAACCAGTTATCGCTACTGCTTATTCAGCTAATATTGAATTTATGAATGTCGGCAATAGTTTTCTGGTAAACTATGACTTGGTTACAACTGATGAACCTTACGGTCTTTACCCAAAAGGCAGTATCTGGGCCGAACCGGATGTCGATCGCGCTGCTTCCTTAATGCAGTATGTCTTTGACAATCAGCGAGAAGCGCAGCAAGTAGGAGCGCGCGCGGCTAGGGAAATTAGGTCTTCTCTGAGTCCTCAAACTGTGGGAAAAAAAATCAGAAATCGCCTTGAATATATAGCTAGAACGATCGAAGATAAACACTGGTATGAATCCCAAGCCGAAGCATGGAAACAAACCGCACAGCAAGCGCAAATGGCATTAAATCAAGTTAAATTTCCCGCTCGACACGCTGGAACTTAGTAAAGAAACAATTTTTTAATTGCGAGGCACAGAAATATAACTATTGTCTCAAATTTATAGGCATAGTTTGTCAATTTATACAGTATTGTCTAAATTGTCAGAAAAGAAGGTGGAAATATTGTTGAAGTTTTGGAAGATAATTGGATTGGATTCAGGCCAAAAGAAAGGTCGAACACCTTTGTGATTCAAAAATCAACTCGTCTAGT
This sequence comes from Microcoleus sp. B5-D4, assembly GCF_036705145.1. Classification (NCBI taxonomy): domain Bacteria; kingdom Bacillati; phylum Cyanobacteriota; class Cyanophyceae; order Oscillatoriales; family Microcoleaceae; genus Microcoleus; species Microcoleus sp. B5-D4. The sequence continues at coordinate 104,638 of NZ_JAUBTV010000016.1, forward strand.
ATAATTTTCTACCAGTCTCGGAAAGTGTAGCGTGAGTTTTTTGAATTACTAGCCAATTATATCAATTCCGGTTGCATCGGAATGATTAAACCGCAGAGAACACTCTTGATACAGAGGAAGGGAAGAGATAGATGAATAATTTCGATGAAGCATTGTTCGTCTTCTAATAAATGAGCCTACAAATCTTCCGCTCGCATACAGCAAATGTAAAAACAATAAGATCGATCGGGATCATCGTTTAACAGTTGGCTGTGAAGAAATTCATGGTTTAGAGTTTCCTTGTTTGATGTTTCAATCGATTTTGATAGATTGATAATACCCTTTGTATCCACTATTTTGAAATTGTGCTTCTATAAGAGCTTGCACAAATCATCGAAATAGTATTCTAGCTTGTGCTCGGGATGAATATAATTATTGGGAAACTGTAGCTTTGTAGCTTTCCTGTTAGGGGTATCAAGAGCAAACTTACCACCAGACTTTAACAATTTATAAACTTGATCCAATAGTTGTTCTGCGTCTTCTGTGGTGATGTGTTCGATTGACTCTCCCGACCAAACCAAGTCAAAACTACTTTCTTGAAAGCAGCTTAAGTCTGTCATACTTCCATAAACATATTCAATATTGCAATTTTGGTATTTAACTTTTATTGGCCATTCTTGCCCAGGAAACATCATTTTATCGGGAGGCAAATCTCTAATATATATATTTTCTGGAAGATGAGGATAGCCGAGCTGTAATAGAGCTCCTCTTTGATCTGATGCAGAATAACCTCCCAAATCTAAGATCGCCTTAGCAGGCGGTAGCAGTGTTCTCATCATTTTCATGCGAGCACTATGAAGTTTAGTACCCAAGATAGAGTTGATATTTTCTTCGGTAAAGCTATGATTGCCACCTTCTTCACCTATCAGCTTTTGTTGAAATTCATGCCCCTCAACCATTTTTTTTATAACAGTAGATCGAGACGCACCTGTATTAAGTTCGTTTAACCAACCTTCCATCCCATCAGGATCGGCTTCGCGCTGAAAGATTACCCAATATGCCATCAACAGATAACTTTTGTCGCTTTTAGCATGAGTGGATAAAGTTTTTTGAATTGCTGCTTCTAGAGGCTTTGTTGCTTCGGGGTTCATGGTGGTTCCTTTGATATCGATGAACGTATTTTAATGGAAATAAAGACTCACAAAGTGAAATTATCTCCAAGCATGAAAAGTTGCTCGTCCTGTTTGCGGAATAGGGAAATCTACTAAGCTCACTAATTCGACTTTGCTAAATCCGGCAACTTTCAGCATGGCTATCACGGCTGCTGGATTGGCGCCGCACCAATTGGTTGGATCGTTAGCAAATTCTGTACCGGGATAAAACACCATAGCCGGTCTGTCTTCTGAAAAGAGTTCAACCGTTGTTTCCAATATCAGTTGATTTCCAGTGACGCTAAAAACTTTCTCTAAAGAGAGTAGCGGGTGACGCATATGGTAAAGTACGCCCAGGCACAGAACTAAGTCAAAAGTCCCAATTTTATCGGGAGAAAGATCGAGTATATCTATTTCCAGAGCTTGTACTTTTGAATTGAGAGCTCTCCGTGCTAGATCGAATCCAGATTTCCCATCGAAGGTATGCCACGCATACGAATCCGTTGCGAGAACGCGACTAGCACCGCGACGTTCTGCTTCAAATGAGAAAAAACCATTCCAAGTACCTATGTCAAGCACAGTCCTTCCATCTAGCTTTTCAGGCATTTTTATCCTAAGTAGCTTCTCCGCGCTCTCATCCTGTCCAGGTGTGATTATTCCGTTCCCCAGATCGATCTGATGAAACCAATGTTTACTTGCTACTTGTTCTTTCAACTCATCTATGCTCAGGGGAATTGCAGGAAAATCATCAGCAGGTGGAATAAATTCTTTCACCATTTCCCTATTGGGCATTGTGAAGCTTGTCATTAATTTGCTGCCCCTCTCTTCCTCTGGAAGGCGCTGCTGAAATTCATGGGACTCAAACATCTTTTTTATAACCGTGGCTCGGCTCAAACCTAACTTTAGTTCATTTAACCAAAGTTCTAATCCATCAGGATCAGCTTCGCGCTCAAAGATTACCCAATAGGCCATCCAGAGATAACTTTTGTCGTTTTTCGCATGAGTCGATAAAGTCTTTTGGATGGATTCTTCCAAGCGTTTAGTTGCTTCAGGGTTCATGGTAGTTCCTCTAATCTCGTTCATATTATTTTAAGGCAAGTAGGTTCTATTAGCCTGTATTAAATTACAAAATACAGGCTCAATTGCACGGAAAATTAGAAAATCTTGGGTTCTAACTCTAAGGCGTGACGGTAACAAGAACTCGCTTCATCAATTTGCCCTTTCTTAGTCAAAACTTCACCCAAATTATAGTGGAACCAAGAGAAATCAGGCTTAAGTTCTATGGCGCGGCGATAACAAGCGATCGCCCCGTCCAAATCTCCTTGATGTCGCAGCATATCCGCTAAATTGTTGTGGATATACGGATCGTCAGGTTTTAACTCGATCGCGCGGCGGTAACAGTTCATCGCTTCTTCCCGCTGACCCTTTGCACCCAAAGCATCCCCTAACAATTGGTAAGGTTTGTACTGATTTGGTTGAACTTCAATAGCGCGGCGGTAACAAGTGATCGCCCGATCCGTATCATTCTTTTGCGCGAAGAGCATCCCCAACTGCAATTGCGCCTCCCCGCATTCGGGATTTACTTGCAAAGCCATTTGATAAAAGACGATCGCCCCATCAGCCCAACCCTTCCTTCCCAAAGCATTAGCCAACTCAACATAAAGGTCAGCATCATTCGGCGCAATCTCCAGCGCCTTGTGATACAACTGCACGTCATCACGATTATCCTGAATCGCCTTTCTGTACAAACCCATCGCATCCCGCAAATCCCACTGCGATCGCATCCTCAAAGCATCAGCCAACTTTTGCGAAAGCCACGGCAAATCCGCCTGAATTTCCGCAGCGCGGCGGTAAGCGGCGATCGACTCATCCCACCGTTCCAGGTTCTCAAAAGCCGTTCCCATGTTGTAATAAGTCCACGGAAAATCAGGATTTAACTCGGCCGCGCGTCGGTAAACATCGATCGCCTCATCCCACCTTTCCAGTTCTAGCAGCGCGTCGCCCAATTTGCTCTGCGACCAGAAGAAATTCGGATTAACTTCGTTAGCACGCCGGTAGGCAACAACTGCCTCATCCCAACGTTCCAAATTCACCAGCGCTTCTGCTAAATTGTTGTGCGCCCAAAAATGGTCAGGATTGAGTTCGATCGACCTTTGGTAAGCCGAAATTGCCTCATCCCACCTTCCCAGCTTAATCAGCGCGTCTGCTAAATAGTTGTGCGCCCAACTGAAATCTGGATTTAATTCTGTTGCTTTCCGGTAAGACTCTACAGCTTCTTCCCACCGTTCCAGCTTCAGCAACACATCGGCTAAATTGTTGTGAGACCAGCTAAAATCTGGATTTAATTCGATCGCCTTGCGGTAAGCATTTACAGCTTCCTCCCACCGTTCCAACTTAACCAGCGACTCAGCTAAATTGTTGTGCGACCAAGAAAGATCGGGATTGTTTCTAATAGCGTTGCTGTAAGCATCTACCGCCGCTTCCCACTGTTCTTGCCCCTTAAGAATTTCGCCTAATTCGTGATAAGCTGCGCCAGCATTTGGGTTCAACTCAACCACCCGCCGGTAACACTCAATTCCCTTATCTACCTTACCTTGCTCGATCAAAGTTTTGGCTAAATTCTCGTGTTCCTCAGCCGTGCCGGATTTGGGGTCTATCGCAAATGCTCGATACCAAGCCTCAGCCGCCTCCTCCGACTTGCCTAACTGCGTCAAAAGTTTCGCAAAATTGCGGAAAGCACCGGCAAAATCCGGTTTCAGCGCGATCGCCTTTTCGTAAGCAGAAACCGCTTGCTGCCACTGTTCCTGCTGCGCGCAAATGCTGCCGTAATTAGCGTAAGCTTCGGCAAAATTCGGGTTAATTTCTATTGCTTTGACATAGCAACTTTTAGCTTCATCAATTTTGCCGCCAGCTTGCAGCGCGTTGCCCAGCATTTTGTAAAGCGGCGCTTCCGGCTTAATTTGCAGTGCCTTTTTGCAAGCTGCGATCGCCTGTTCCAATTTGCCCTGAGCAAAATAGCCTTCTGCCAATATTTTGTATGCTTCTGGATCTTCTATATTAATTGTAGAATTAACTGCCTGCTGAACTGGCGGCTTAACTGCCTGCTGCACTGCCTGCTGGACTGGTGGCTTGACTGCGGTTACAGAAGGCTGTTGCTTAACTGCACCGTTTGTTCCATTTGCACCCGCCAAAGTTTCCTGTCCCTCGCTGCCGTTTCTCGCATTAGCTGCGTTCAGTTCAATAGCTTTGCGATAATATGCTGTCGCTTCCTCTAACTTGCCTTGTTTTTTGAGCGCTTCGCCCAAATTTTGGTAAGCTGTCGCCACATTAGGATTTAATTTTATGGCGCGATCGTAACAGGCGATCGCTTCCGGGAATTTTTCCTGCCGAAAAAAAGCGTCGCCCATATTCAAGTGTTCCCCCGGCGCTACTTTTTCCGGTTCCAAACTAAATGCTTGATACCAGCACTGCTGCGCTTCTTCCGGTTTGCTAATTTGTCCAAATACTTTTGCTAAATTCCGGTACACTCCCGCGAAATTCGGCTTAATCGCGATCGCCTTTTGATAAAATCCGATCGCCTCCTGCCATTTTTGCTGCTGCGCGCAAATGCTGCCCAAATTCGCGTATACTTCCGCAAAATTCGGTTCTATTTCAATCGCTTTAGCGTACCAGTGCCGTGCCTCTTCCATCCTGCCTTGAGCTTGCAGCGCGTTGCCCAAAGTCTTGTAAGCTGGTGCAAAATTGGGGTGAATCTTCAAAGCTTGCTCGCAGGAGGCGATGGCTTCTTCTATTTTTCCTTGGGATAAGTATATTTCTCCCTGTTGGTTAAATTGAACCGCTGTTGATTCTGTACTGACTGTTGATGGCATAGGGGCGGCGGCTCCACAAGTAGCAAGTAAATTATAGGATTCAAAATGTTTCACAATTATACAGCGGTTTGACGCCAACAATTGCCGTTTTACCAAAGCTGTCGAGAATGTGATGCAAAGCTTCAACAATAGCAGAATACGATCGCGAGCGCGCAACTCCGGCAAAAAAGCGATCGACCACCTCCGCCTCGGTTTTTTCCCGGCATTCTAGTGCTTGCACCGGAGATACAGGTTTTCACCCCCCATGAGGGATGCCTGATTCGGCTGATGTCAGCAGGATTTTCGAGGTTTGGTTTGTACCTCTAGAAACTTGAGAAAGTCGATAGTGCAGCAGACGAAGTTCCAGCGGCAATAGTTCCTCACGCACCAAAATCGATCGCAGGTATCCGGGCTGCACCACCAGACTTATGGAAGAAATATAGTGAACTACCCACACTAAATCGAAACGATTATAGTGTGGGCTTCTAACATCACAGAGGAATGCCTCAGAACGGACTTGCGTCCAATCTTTGGTCTTACTTCCCCTCCGTTAGCAAAAACGGCTGTTCCATCCGTCTGTAGTATCCTGAT
>NZ_JAUBTV010000017.1:0-109698 GCF_036705145.1 Microcoleus sp. B5-D4
CAATATCTTGCCATCCATAAGGGACACAAGGGATGCCACAAAATCCGGATTCATCCAAATAGTATAAATCAATTTTTCCCTCATCTTCTAATTGTTTTAATTCTGACAACTTTTCTTTTTTTTCCTGGTATTCTATGGGGTCTGGCTTGCCGCCAACACCTCGACGCATCCTATGCCAACTCATCCTTTTTTTTTTATTATTCTCTTAATTGTTTCTGTACTTATATTGACAGACCATTCTGTTTTTATTTTTTGTACTACTTGCTTTAATTGTTTTGGTTGCAATTTTACCCAGTCTCTAATTTGATCTGATTGTGCGGAATTAAATGTTTCTTTTCTGCCTCTACCTGGTTTATTATATAATCCGAGCATTCCCTCATATTCCCATCGATTCAACCAGTTATACATGGTCTTATAACTAACTTTAAAGATTTTCATTAAATTTTTGTTGTTGATATTTTGTGAAGCTAAAATCAGAAAATGTGCTCTTTGCCGCACTTGATGATGTCTGCTTTCGCGATAAATTCGGTTTAGCAATTTCAACGAAAGTGGATTGATATCTCGAAGTAAAAACATATAAAACCTCTTTGAACAAAACTTGATACTTTTTATTATATCATATTAGTTGTTTGTGTAATTAATTTTGTTGGACTACTTAATATGGGTTTTCAAATCGTGCCGCTGTTGCTATCGGAACTGAAAAAAAATCCCCTTTACTGGTTAGCTGCATTGAATGAAATTACGGGTGAAAATCCCATTAAACCGGAACAAAGGGGAAGGGTAAAACAGATGGCATCAGCTTGGATAGAGTGGGGTAAAGATCGAGGCTACGCGACTATTAGCAACATCGAGCCAACCTTCAATCGCATCTTTTAAATTAGCCATCACTTCTTCCATAGTATCTCCTTCGGTAATGCACCCAGGAAGTGCAGGTACTTCAGCCCAATAGCCACCTTCTTCTGCGGGATGGATGATTGCTCTAATTTTCATACATTTATTCAGTCATTTGTTAAGGATATTATAACTATTATTAGTAAATACAGGAAACTACAGCCGCACCATGTCTCAAATCGGCGGCTAATTATCTATTATCAGCGATAAGTCAGTCTGGAGAAACGCCCTCGCCTTGCGCGCGGATCGATCATAAGCTGGCGTTAGCTGTCCTAGGTCGCAGGAATTCGACATTCAACTCTAGTTTCTCTCCTAGCCACAAAGAATGTTTCGTGTGGTCTGCCACATCGTCGCCTGTTTCAGGGTGGATGAGAATATCGAGCCCCTCACGATTCAGCATTAACCAGGGAACGACTTTGCCAAACTGGTCTGGTAAAAATGCAACTTGATACATTGCTTGGGGGTGGGGGCCAATGGGTTTGTCATGCCAACGCCCAAGCTGCACCTCAAACTGAGTCAATCCTTCTCGTACACGCGCTGCAGCATCGCGATTATCAGCGTCGAAGTAAATATGTCCATGAAAACCAACGATGTTAATGGTGTCTTCTTTCATCATTTTCAGTGGATTATTGAGCAGAGAGCAACAATTTTATATTAGCTTAACTTGCTGGATATTTTATTCACTCCTGTAAACTCCTTAAGTTGATATCTCCTCAGTCTGTGCTTTTTTGGTTTCATGCTAGGACAATACCAGTATACTCTCTGCTTCTCTATCTCCCAACTGACTAATGATGTCGATTTCATCTCGCAGAATTTGAACAATTTTAGATGTTTAGCAATTGCCAACACGGAGATAAATAAATTTGGGAGGATGACCGTAAAGTAAACTCCGTTGATGAAAGTCAGAATCTTTGGAAACAATTACAAAATCATTTGTCTTTGCATATTCCCAAATTTCTGCATCATCAGTATTTGTCAGTCCTAATGTTTTGACATGAGCAGAATCGGGATACAAACCGATAATTCTCTGAAGAATTCGGTCTGAGAGGTTTTCGTCCAACAGTAGTTTCACAGGGATGCCACAAATAACTTTTTTTCACGATCTGCGGCAAAAGCAAGGCAGGCTTTGATGTCTGCCGAAGTTAATTCTGAAAAATCTTCCAGAATTTCTGATTCCGTCATGCCACCGGCGAGATATTCTAAGATGTCGTAGACGGTGATTCGCATTCCCCGAATACATGGTTTGCCACTGCGTTTTCCCGGTTCAATTGTGATGAGGTCGTGGTAGTCCATAAAGCAATATTTTGTACTAATAAGCGTAATTATAGTTGCAAATAATCCTGGTTGGTTTAGGTCAGGATTTCAGGTTTGAGCAAGTAGTGAGAAAAAAAGAACCCTGTCGTTGAAAGTAGCCAAGGCGGATCAGTTTTCTCATGGTCTGCGGCAAAAGCAAGACAGGCTTTGATGTCTGCCGAATTTAGTAGGGTTTTCCACCAATAAGACTCCAAAATTGGCGGCAGTCCGATCGCCCCGTGTCAAGTCGATCGCCCCGACACCACAGGCAAGGCTACAAAATGCACCATCTGGCGGGGTCTAGCGGGTTTTGGCATGATTGGATGGCTGGCACGGCTGATGGGGTTTAAATCGCACCACAGGCACGGCTCGCAAGCTTGGAGAGACTGGTAAGGTCAAGCGCTCGCACGGTTGGCACGGTTGGAGAGGCTGGCATAGGTCTTTATGTAAAGAGTTGATGTTTAAGTATTTTCTCGGTAGACACAGAATTGAAAAAGGTTTAATATGCAATAAGGACTTGTAATCTCTTTCTTTTGGAGAAATGATAAATGTCTAATCATAAAAATGACTTTGAAGATAAAGTAGAGCTAGTTGTGTCTGGAGTTGGCGGTGCTGTGGCTGGAGCATCCTTATCTGGTGCAATAGGTGGGATGGGTTTAGCAGTTGGTGGAACCGCTGTTGCAATTGGTGCAGCTCCCGTTGCTGCTGCTGGTGCTGTTGTCGGTTTAGCACTATACGGAATTAAGAAAGCTTTTTTCAATTAAACGAAATTTTAAATATCTTAGGAAAGAGCTATGGATGATTTAAAAATGGCAGGTTTTTTTAGCAGTGTAGCCGCTGCTTTTGGAACAACTTCTGTAACAGTTGCTACAATTACTTCTTCAGCGCCTGGAATTCTTGGAGCTATTGGGTTTACCACAACTACAATCATAACTTTACCTGCGGCTGGTGTTGTGGCAGCAGGAGCGTTGGTTGGCTTGGGTGTTTACAAAGGAATAGAGATTGCCCGCCAGCAATCAGACTCTCAGTAATAATCCAATTTTAAAAACCTGTTATGCAGAGTAAACCTTACCCGGCCACCTTTCCGTAACAGTTTCAAGCACTAGGCTGGGAAATATCCGTTTCCCAGCCTAGCTTTTGCCACGGTTGGAGAGGTAAGGGGGCGGGGCGAGGCGGTTGAAGCGAGTTTACTGTTTCAAGTTGTCACATAAATAGTTTGCGTGTTATATAAGTATTGGTGAATGGTTTGAGCTACCTTTAGAAAAATCAGAGGATTAGATAGAAATTATGGCTAAGAAAAGTGTCCCACCATTGAATAATATTGTTTATTATCCGGTTGGTACTAGGGTTCTTTGGAATGGTGAACCTGGTTTTGTACATAGTCTGGATATTAAACCTTATGACGAATATGAGGTTGGTTATAACATAGTGTTGGATAGTCAAACTCGTAAAAATGAACCTGAAATAGACAATTCAGGTTATCACGAATTAGTGTTTGAAGACACGGGAGAAAAGAGTAAAGATGGTAAATATGTTCCACCTCTTAAAGGACTAGATTAGTAAGGATTAGGGTTTGAAATCACTATGTAGCTGCAAGGGTTACAGGGCTTAAGCGGGGAAATTAGGATATCCCCGCCTAGAACAAGATTTTGGAGTAAACGAGAAAGTAGCCTTCGCTTTCCTAACTATTGGCAACCATAAAAGCTGTGTGTCACACGCTTGAAAGTATGTATTACAAAGAATTGTAATCGATATTCGCTACGGTTGGGATTTTCTCTCCTGCTAATTAGTCAAATTTGACACCTTGATAGGGTTTTTCCTCCAATGGAGTTTGAAGTCGGAAGCTTCTATATGCTAGTATTGATTGGCTTACAAAATTTTTCTTAACTTTATAAAAATGATTGAAATACAGAACGAACTAGCAAACGGGTTCTTGTTCAGAGCTGAGAAGTTCATGCAACAAGAAAGATATTTAGAGGTAATAGCCTATGCTACGGCTGGCTTACAAATCATTCTTAATAGAGCTAAAGAAGATGGTGTAAACAACTCATCGGAGTTAAATGAAATAACTATTTGCTATTATTTAGGAATTGATATAGAACAATATGTTCGCTACAGAAAGATGGCAGGATATTGGAGTCCCAAAGCATCAGGCAGAGAGCCTTATCAAACATCAGGCTTGTTTTCTCACCAGATAGAACCTGAATTAGAACCTGAATTTGATAAGAAAGATGCTGAAATTTCATTAAACTACTGTGTCAAAACTATAGTAAGTATTGAAGAGACTTTAGATCGATTTAATAAGCCTTTAAGCGAGGAATAATTAATATCCTGATTTAGCAGTGGTTACAGGTCTTAGGTGGGGAAATAGGGTTTAATGCGCTTGCTACAGTCTGAGAGGTGGCACGGTCGGGGCGGTTGCTATTCTGGCGGGTTATTCAGTTGAGTTTTTAGAACTTCTATTTTATTTAATTAGATAGGCGTAATTATCCTTAATTGTTAATCCCAATAATTTCGCAATTTTACTAGAATGATCATGAACTAACTCACCTTTCAATGATGTATGATAATTTTTCAATGCTAATTTAGCTTGTTTGTAATCAGAAAAAGGAACACTCAATGTATGCTGGAAAGGATAAAGAGTCCAGCATCCGATAACGTGTTTAACAGCTATCATTAATTCTCCTTGTAATTCTATACTGTCGTACCCTTTATAAACCACTAAGTTTTTCCCATAGTAAATAATACAATCGGTGTGACGATACATAGACAGTGCTACTTCTATTGTCGTTTCAGCCATAGATGAAAAAGGTGTGGTTCCATGTTCTAAAAAATATTGGTTATCGTTTTTTAAATATTTTTCCAACTTTTTTAAAATCATTAATCTCATGGTTTTTATATTACTTACCCATAATAGATGTCGATGCTCGCTAAGTTCTATTGCACCTAATAAATATGCTGCTTTTTCCCAGTAGTTTTGCCAAAAATCTACAATTCCTAATAATGTGTAATTGTCAATATGATCGTGAAAAGTAACCAGAGCAGACCACAGTAACGCTAAATATGGTGAATTTTCACGAGCTTGTTGAAACTCAACATCTTCAATTTCTGAAATTTGGTGAAGAGTCCTATAAAAAATGTTTGAGGATGTTGAGATTTGTTGTGTAGTAGACGTTTTTCCTAAACCACGCGCTTTTTTTCTTCGTTTTGCTTCTCCCATAATGCCTCTCAAATATTCAAAAAAGTTAACATAACACATAAAGTGTTCATGTAACACAACATCAGTTTTCCAATGGTTACAAGGCTTAGGCGGGGAAATGTGCCTATCCCCGCCTAGCTTTTTTAAAGGGGTTTCAGCCTCTAAATTAAGATATGCTCTTATCCTGATTTAGTAAAGTAACGTGCCTGATATTTGTTGGTCTTCTTAACTGGTTCCCAGGCTCTAGCCTGGGAACGAGCAAACACCTACGCTTTGCGCTTCCGACGGCGAATCAGCACACTCATCACTTGCTTCGGATTAGCTGCACGTTGTAGGGGACTCCAATCGCCAACTTGGGCAAATCCCAGGCGGTACAAAGTGAGTATGGTTTCCCTGACACCCTTGGGCGAACCTGTCACCGTTACACAAACCACATCCTGTTCCGATTCTGCTGCTGAGTCGTCATTTGGCCGTGCAAATTTGTTGTCGTCAGGCAAGAATTCCTGTGACATAATTATGTTCTCCTGGTTTTAGGTTTTCTAGAAAAACCCAAAAACCCAGCCGCCCCGCTTTTCAACGCATAGCAGGGCGGCTACAGAGAGTGTTATCATACTCCGTTAGCCTCCAGACTGCTCATACCAGTTTGGCGGTTAGCTGTCCATTGCTGTTGGTAGCAGCTTTGGGCAGTGCAACTAGATTTTTGGGCGACGCCGGCTACTTCCTCTACAAGCAAAGCAACCTCTAACTTCAAAGCGTAGCCGCAGACGGGGGCCTGTGTCAATCCATTTGGGATACTTCTACTTCGCTCAGCACAAGTTTTGGACTGGTTCCCAGGCTAAGAGTCTAGAAACGAGCGCAATCGCCTACTTCCTAGGCTTTGCGCTACAGTTATAATATTAAAATCAATTTAAAAAGTGCGATCGACCCCGCTATCATCAGCCCAAAAACTTGCACTCAAGGATAATTATGCTGCACAATCTTCAGCAATCTCACGAACAAGAGATACAGACGATTACTCAAGTTTTGGGAAAAATCACCAACCGCACGGCGGATCAGATTAAACCATTACTAGATGCGATGCTCAAACAGCTAATTGAACCTCAACAACGTCCCTTTTATGAAACAGCTACCCCAACAGAATGGTCGATCGCATTTCAAGAATGGGTTGACAGTCATCGTACCCTAAATCTCCCCACTCTTTCAGATGAAGCTATTAGCAGAGAGAGCATTTATGGAGACAGAGGTTAAATGCCGTTTCTCGTAGATACAAACATACTGCTGCGTAGCATCGATACAGCACACCCAATGAATCCTGATGCTGTCAATGCCGTGATTACTCTGCGCGATCGCGGGGAACAACTTTATATCGTACCCCAAAATTTGATCGAGTTTTGGAACGTTTGCACGCGCCCGATCCAGAGAAATGGATTAGGGCGTACTGCAACAGAAGCCGAGGCAGAAATTAATCGCTTAAAACAGCTTTTTCCTCTCTTGTTGGATACCGAAGCAATTTATCAAGAATGGGAGCGACGGGTGATAACGTATAAGGTTATAGGTGTCAATGTTCATGATGCGCGGCTAGTTGCTGCTATGCTAGTTCATGGTTTAACCCATATCCTAACTTTTAACATTGCTGATTTCGCTCGTTATTCACAAATTACGGCTGTTAATCCTCCAACTGTAAAGCCTTGATTAATTGGGGATTTAACATACAGCCTTTTCCAGGTTCATGAAGTACACTATAAATATATTGTGTGGTGTTAATCTGTAGGGTGCGTCGCTGCGAAATATTGGTCGATAAAACTTACAGATTGACGGGTGGCGACGCACCTTACACGGGCTAGAAGATTGTGTGTACCACATCTACATGGAATATGCTGTAAATTATACTCCGAGCAAAGAACAGGCAAGATGCCTGTTCCACAACAAGCTAATTTGATTGTGGGGAGTAGGAGTTAAGCATCTTGCCCGCCCTTAGATTTTACCGGGTGTGAGCAAAATTAGCTGTTTTGATAAGATCGATCGCACTTCATCCAATCCAATCTCCACATCAGTTAAAGTAAGGTGCGTCAGTTCGTAGATTATCGATTTTTCGCGAAAATAACGGCGACTGACGCACCCTACGACTCAACTTGGTGTGAGCAAAATTAGCTGTTTGGATAAGATCGATCGCACTTCATCCAATCCAATCTCCACATCAGTTAAAGTAAGGTGCGTCAGTTCGTAGATTATCGATTTTTCGCGAAAATAACGGCGACTGACGCACCCTACGACTCAACTTGGTGTTAGCAAAATTAGCTGTTTTGATAAGATCGATCGCACTTCATCCAATCCAATCTCCACATTCCCCAAAATCTCCCCAACACTCTTCCCACCACCTTGTAGGGGCGGTGCCCCCGTGCCCGCCCTGTCTGGGGGGGGTACACAACCTTGCAAAAACTCAAATTCCGCACTTGACAAATTGAGCAATTGGTAGTTGCAATCAAACACTTGTTGACTAGGCCAACCGTGCATACAACCACTCAACTCTGGAATTGCCGCCAAAAGTGCCTTATCGTCCGACCAATCAATTTTATTAACAGGCTTTTTGCCCAAGAAAAACTCGTAATGAGTGATTTCCGTATCCAACAATTCAATTAATCGATAAAGCTCCCGTTCCCTCAAACCCTGAGCTCTTTCTATCAATTCCGGCGCTTTGCCCAAAAGTCTTTCTAACTGCCAATATCCCGGATTTGAAAAACCAATAAATTCCAATCCCGAAGCGTCAATTAACTCGAACAAAGTCTCAATATTGTAGTCAATTTCCTGCGGGTGAACGTACATATCAGCAAAACATTCGTCTCGCTGATTTTCTCCTGCCCAACGCTGTTTTTCGTACTTGACAAGACGGTTGTTTTCTGGTAAAGAAGCAAAGATTTGACGACCGACTTTCACACCATCGGGATAGTCACCTTTTTTCGGGCCTTGAAGAAGTGCGATCGCCCTTTGCATCAGTTGAATTTCCCAGCGTCCGAGCTCAGCATACACAAAAATGTGCATCAAACCGCCCTCCGCCAACTTCGCCGCCAGCGCTTGAATGCCCCGGATTGGATCGGGTAAGTGGTGCAGCACGCCCACGCAGTTGATCAAATCAAACTCACCCTCTAACTCGGCGGCATCGTACAGGCTGAGGTGGCGAAAATCTGCTTCGCGCGCTCCAGATCGGCGACAGCGTTCTTGTGCTACCTTCAAAGCACCCGCACTCAGGTCGATCGCCGTTACCGAAGCTTCAGGATTGAGGTGAATCAGATAATCAGTGCTCGAACCAGTGCCGCAGCCAGCATCTAAAATCCGAATATCGAGTTTGGGCGGCTTTTGGCCAGTGCAAAAATTGTAAGCATCAGGCCAACTCCAGCGCCAGTTGTACCCAGGGGGCGGTTCATCTGACAAAGGATCGGGCGGGAAAGGGAAAGTATCGTAAAGCCGCCGCACGGCAGCACTGATATCAGGCGTAGTATCCATAGGTGACATTTGTTGCGCTTGGGGATTCGGGATTGGACTGACAACTGACCGCTGACCACTGACCGACAGCAATTTGATCCGCGCCCCCCGGATTTATCGGTGGGGTCGATTCTTCAATCTAAAATCTAAAATCTAAAATCTAAAATCGGTTGACAGCTTGTGCGTAATAAAACTTATCATTTTTTCTCATATAAGCTCTCTTAAATCTATACAATAAATCTCGACAGGCTTTTTAACAAACAAGGACTGTCAATAGCCCACCGCTGAACTGTCGGGTAAAGCGGAGGCGTCTTTCCGCAGAAAGTCAACAGCCCCGAAACAGGCAGAAGAAAATTTTTGATTTTCTTTTCCTTTAATTCAAGGCACTGGCTGCGATCGCCCAAAGGCAACTCTCCTGCCGAGTCTTTTTTTCCACGGGTATGCCGGCGGAGTGCAGCGGAGGGAGTACCCCGTGCCTGCCTTCGGATCGGACATTTCCCCGCAGGCAGAAAGATGAAACCAAAACATTTTAATCTAAGAAAGTAAGCGCGCCCGAACCTCGTGACAGGTAAAGGCAAAAAGTAAACAAAGCAAAAATACCTACTTTGACCTGCATGAGAAGGCAAGGTTAGTCTGGTTAAATGCTGCAACGATTTAGATAGGGAGCTAAGGAGTCTAATGACTGTAAAAGCAAGTGGTGGAAGCTCGGTTGCGCGTCCGCAACTATATCAAACTGTACCGGTCGCAACAATTTCGCAAGCAGAACAGCAAGACCGCTTTCTACAGCGGGGCGAACTCAGCGAACTGGCAAGTTATTTCAGTTCAGGGGCTCTTCGGATCGATATCTCTGCGACGCTGACCCAAAACTCGGAACTGATAGTATCCCGCGCAGCCAACCGGATTTTTACCGGCGGTTCCCCGCTGGCATTTTTGGAAAGACCACAAGAACCTGCGATGGCTGTAGCAGGTGCGGCTCGCGGCGGATCGGGCAATGTCTCTGAAGGCATGAAACTGGGAACTGTTACCTACGTTGAAGGTCGCGCAGGTGGCGGCAACGGCGGTGGCGGTGGCGGTGGTTTCTTGGGGCTAGGAAATCTATTTTCTGGCAACGGTGGCGGCTACAGCGGCCCAATCCCAGCAGGATTTCAGCCGATCAATGTCTCGCGCTACGGCCCGGGCAACATGACCAAATCTCTGCGGGATTTGAGCTGGTTTTTGCGTTACATCACCTACGCGATCGTAGCTGGCGACCCGAACATTATTTCGGTGAACGTGCGCGGATTGCGGGAAATCATCGAAAATGCTTGCTCTTCAGCGGCCACAATTGTGGCAATGCAGGAAATGAAGGCAGCATCCTTGGGCTATTTCAAAAACAATGCAGAGGCCGCGGCGATCGTCGGACAGTATTTCGACGTAGCAATTACCGAATTCAAAGCTCCCACACCTTCAGACAAGGTGCGTCAGCGCGAAAGCAACGACCAGCAAGGCTTGCAACTGCCTCAAATCTACTTCAACGCAGCCGAGCGCCGATCGAAATTCGTCATGAAAACCGGCCTGTCTTCGGCCGAAAAGCTAGAAGTAATCAAAGCAGCTTACCGCCAAGTATTCGAGCGCGACATTAGCCGCGCATACAGCCAAAGCATTTCTGACTTGGAATCCAAGGTCAAAAATGGCGAAATCTCGATGAAAGAGTTTATTCGCCGCCTTGGCAAATCTCCTCTGTACCGCCAGCAATTCTACGAGCCGTTTGTCAACAGCCGTGCTGTAGAATTGGCCGCCCGCCACTTCCTCGGCCGCGGTTTGAGCTCGCGGGAGGAATTTAGCAAGTATTTTGCGATCGTCAGCAAAGGCGGCCTGCCAGCCCTCGTAG
Organism: Microcoleus sp. B5-D4; assembly: GCF_036705145.1. Lineage (NCBI taxonomy): Bacteria > Bacillati > Cyanobacteriota > Cyanophyceae > Oscillatoriales > Microcoleaceae > Microcoleus > Microcoleus sp. B5-D4. Next base: position 10,734 of record NZ_JAUBTV010000017.1, read on the forward strand.
ACGCGATGGTTTATTCCCAGGAATATTCCGACTACTTCGGCGAAGAAACAGTGCCTTACCTGCGCGGTTTGGGCCAAGAAGCTCAGGAGTGTCGCAACTGGGGCCCGCAAATTGATTTGTTCAATTTCAGCGCTCCGTTCCGCAAGGTTCCTCAGTTCATCACCTTGTTTGCCGGCTACAACCAGCCTCTGCCAGACCAGCACGTTTACGGTGTTGGCAATGACCCGTTAGAAATTCAGTTCGGCGCGATTTTCCCGAAAGAAACTCGCAACCCCAAGAGCCGTCCGGCTCCCTTCGGCAAAGACACTCGCCGCATCCTGATCCGTCAAGGTGCAGGTATTGACAATCAGTTGAGCAATCCGGCGGCTCGCGGTGCTGCTCCTGGTTCTCTGGGCCCCAAGGTCTTTAAATTAGACCAGTTACCGAGCAACTATGTTGCTTCCAAGAAAACTGCCCGCGGTGTCTCCAGCAGCTACAGCAATGCTTCCAGTGTCAAATTTACCGAAAGTTCCACCCAAGCGGTGATTCGGGCTGCTTACCTGCAAGTGTTTGGTCGCGACGTGTTCGACGGCCAGCGCCAAAAGGTGGCGGAAATTAAGCTGGAAAACGGCGAGATTCCGATGCGCGAGTTTATTCGGATGTTGGCGAAGTCTGACGTGTTCCGCAATATGTACTGGAGCAAGCTCTACGTTTGTAAGGCGATCGAGTACATTCACCGCCGACTCCTGGGACGCCCTACCTATGGCCGTCAGGAAATGAACGCTTACTTTGACATTTGCGCCAAGAAGGGTTTCTACGCGCTCGTCGATGGCATCATGGACAGCATGGAGTACAACGAAGCTTTCGGGGAAGATACAGTGCCCTACGAGCGCTATGTGACTCCCGGTGGTTTGTCGATGCGGACGATGCGATCGGGTTCCGTCGCTGAGCAAAATGTCCAAGCTAAGACTCCTGAAACTCCTCGGTTTATCGAACTCGGCACTGCGCTCGATCGCGGCGATTTCGAGTTACAAAATAGCCTCGCTCAAGGTGTCAGCAAGCGGCGCGAACAAACTAAGGTGTTCAAGCTGACGACTACTTCTGACAAAGTAGCTTTGAAAACTTTAATTCAAGCTGCTTACCGTCAAATTTTTGAGCGCGATTTAAACCCCTACGTTGTGAAGAATGAATTCACGGCGCTGGAAAGCAAACTGGGCAACAATGAAATCAATCTCAAGGAGTTCATTGAGGCTTTGGGCTGCTCGTCGCTGTACGTCAAACAGTTCTACGCACCTTATCCCAATACTAAGGTGATTGAGTTGGGAACCAAGCACTTCTTGGGTCGCGCTCCCCGCAATCAAGCGGAGATTCGGACGTACAACCAAATCTTGGCAAGTAAAGGGATTAAGGGCTTTATCAACGCGATGTTGAACAGCGTTGAATATGCCGAGGCCTTTGGCGAGGATACTGTTCCTTACCGTCGCTTCCCGACTCTGCCGGCTGCGAATTTCCCGAATACTGAAAGGCTGTACAATCAACTCACTAAGCAGAATGGTGAGTTGGTGGTTCCAAGCTTTGAACCAGTAGCTGCTACTGACAGAAGCTAACAACAAACTGCAAGAAAATTGAGTTGGTAGATTGACAAAAATCCCTCGCTATGGTAATGCTGTAGCGGGGGATTTTTGGTAGAGGGCGATCGGGAATTGGGAATCCAGTAACAGATGAATCCAAAGGGAAATAACGAGCAATCAAATCCACTGCAAAAACTCAGGACTACCCCTACAACCTCAGAGGCTAAATTAATTCAAAATCGAGAGACTTGGCTACCGCGTGCCGAAGCTCTAGCAGTAGATAAAGCTCAGGAAGTGATGAATGACCTTTACAGGGAGGGAGCAGAGTACGGTGATGGAAGTTGTGCTTTCATGGTAATGAAGGAACAATTTGAAGGAGGCGTAGGAAATCCACCGCAGTCGCTAAAAGATAGCACCCTCCACGCTGGAAAGTGCCAGCAGTATATTAAGGGACTTCGGAGGCATTTAGCAAAGTTGCCCTCTGAGGCAAAGGAAAAAATTGAGCAGGAAATTGTCAAGATGGAAGAGGCGCTAAAATGGGCTGAAGACTACCGCAACAGCGATGAACCGGGAGCGTGTCACTTTTGCAATAAGTATAAATGCTCAGAAAAAGCAGAATAGTAGCTTTGAGCTATTGTTGAGCAAAATAGGCGAAAATAGTAATGATGTCTTAATTAGTGGCGAATGAATCATGACTCCCGAACAAAAACAGGCAATTAAAACATATGTGGAGGCTATTTCGGCAATTCTTTATGCTGATTGTGACCCTGAATCCTTGAAAACATTAGAAGATATTGAAATAACAGTCAAAGATAAAGTGTTAACTCATGTGACACCAGAGATAGGATTTTTTTTATCTACTCAGCTAGCGGTACAAAAGCAGGAAGGGTAAAGAGATTAAAAAGTACATTAGGTAATTTAAGCATCACCCAAAAGCAAGCAGATAAACTAGGGTGTGGGAGTGGGAGTAGATTGAGTCCACATTTAGAGAACTGTTGTTTAAGACTGAGTGCTAATGTTGCCTATCAAAATGCAGCGAAAGATATTGAATATATCACAGGGATTACGGTTCCAGCGAAGACACAACAAAGATTAGTACATTATCAAAAATTTGAGCAGCCCATTGCAACAGCAGATATTGCCGAGTTAAGTGTAGACGGTGGAAAAGCACGATTAATCACACCACTCGGAGAAAAATCGGAGTGGAAAGATTATAAAGCAATTGTGTCAGAAGCAGGGATAGTAGGTAGTTTTGACAAAAATGAGATAATTATTAATTGGGCAAATCAACAGCCACTAGAAAAACCAGTAAATTGTTTAGGTGATGGACATGATGGTGTATGGAATATATTCAAGGAAATTAGTTGTAAACAGGACAGAAGGGAAATTCGGGACTGGTATCATTTGAAGGAAAATCTTCAGAAAGTAGGCGGTTCAATTAAGCGATTGAAGCAAGCAGAAACATATTTATGGAAAGGAAATGTAAAAAGTGCAAAAGCACTATTTACAGAGTTAAAGAGAAAAACAGCAGTTAATTTTTGCAAATATTTAGAAAAGCACAAAGAAAGAATTATTAATTACGAAACTTTCCAAAGAGATGAAATATGTTCAATTGGCTCTGGCGCAGTAGAATCAGGAATTAAGCAAATAGCTAGACGAATTAAAATATCTGGAGCAAGTTGGAAATCAGAACATATTGGACAGGTATTGGCTCATCGATGTGCTTACTTAAATGACTTAATTGGTAAATCACCAAAAGCTGCTTAAGTATTTTTACTCATCACAAAAGTGACACGCTCCCGATGAACCGGAGATTCCCAGATGGGCAAAACCTTGGAAAGAACAATTGGGGAAATAAAGTAATGCTTAAGTTAGACAGCAAGCGCAGTCGTTATTTAGGAATGGATTGGCAAAGCAAGCAGCATCCATTTGCGATCGAGCCGAATGACTCTCTAATCTGTTGCGATTTAAGAGGTTGTATCTTTGATAAACTAGATTTATCGGGATGTGAGTTTTTTGGTTGTCGCTTGAATGGAACATCTTTTCAAGGAGCAACTTTACATGAAACAAAATTTATTGGCTGTTTTTCTGATGAAGGAGATCGCCCAACGGATTTTAGCAATACGATCGCAGGAAGTGTATCAGTAGTAAGTTCTCACATAAACTTTCTATCGGAAGAACATCAGCCTAATTTTCAAAATAGTTTCTGGGGTGATGATTTAATCTTGGGAGATTCTATCCGAAATGTTTTTAGATGGCCTTCGGAAGTAGCAAAGGCTGCTGCTGATACACTCTCAGAACGCAATGATGTTAGATACAATGCTACTGTAAAATTGGGAGAGTTAGATAATCCCGTTGTTGCTCCTCTACTGGGTTGCTTGCTTGCTGACAAGGAATGGGATGTAAGGGCGATCGCCCTGGAAGTATTAGGGAAGCTACGACATCAGGAATTTGGGTACGGTGACGAAGTATTATTAGAGTGGATGTTTGTATGTCTGGGAGACAAGCATTCGATCGTGCGGCAGACAGCGGCAGAACTTGTAGAAACTATTTCACCGCCAGATCGCGTTTTACTGACTTCTATTAATAGAATGGTTGTAGGTACTTCCGATGAGGAGCGACTGGCTGGTTTGCTGGCGGTTATTGAACTCTGCCAACTCGATGATAATTATGTTGATTTATTGGATCGAGAAGTAATTGATTCTCTACTTTTAAAGGAAGGATCTGAAATTCGCAGCGAATCCTCGCGGCTGCTGGAGATAATTGGCGATCGGGCGATTTAGAATTATTGAAATTGGCAAAATTCTAACATCCGTTTGATTTTTGGCAACTGTCTTTCAGATTTTCGGAAAGCCAGCCAGATGCGATTGGTAACAGCCTGTGCAGGTTTGAGGACAAGTGTCAAGCGATTTTCTTTCACCCAATCTGCACACAAGTAGTCGGGAAGAACGCTAAAGCCAAATCCCAATGCAACGGCTTGTCTAATTGCTCTTAAATCGGGAATAATTAGTTTGGGCTGAACGTCAATTCTTCTGCCAAATACCACTCGCCACAAGCGGCGGGCGATCGGCAATTCTTCGCTGTAAGCAATCCAAGGTTGGGTTAGAAGCCATTGAGCGAGTGGATTCAAATCAGCTTGGCTGGTTCCTTCAGCAATAGGATTTGCAATATTTGGCGGCCCAATAAGCCAGAAATTTTCCTCGAATAGCAGTTGACATTCAATATCGGATAAAGTGATTTTTTGAGTAGCAATTACAATGTCTAGCTTTCCTGCTTTGAGTTGTTGGACTAACTCTGCTGTCAACCCAAATTGCACGGTGTAAAAAGTGCTATCGTCCTGCGGTAGTCGATCGAGAATTCGTTCTGTGAAAAATTCTTGGGGCGTACCGATTCTGATTGTTTGCGGAGTTTGGGATGTTGAGTTTTTGTGGGGAATTGATTCGAGTTTCTCGATCGCACCAGCAATTTGAGTATAAAGTCTTTGTCCCGCTTCGGTGGGAACCCTCCGCCTCGGAGTCCTTTGAAACAAAGGATTTCCCAAAGCTGACTCTCTTGCTGCGACCTGTTGGCTAACAGCCGATTGCGTAAGGTGGAGAACTTGGGCGGCCCCCGATACGGTTCCCACGCGGTAAACCTCGATCGAGCTGCGATACCATTCAAAGTTAATCATAAATAGATTTATACCAGCTCTAAAATTTTATAATTTGTATTTTAGATAAATTCCACCTAGGATCAGAACAACAGGCACAAACACACCTGATAGTAAGAGGAATAGACGATGACTAGCCAAAAAGTTCTGATTGTTTTAACCAGCCACGGTACATTGGGCGACACTGGTAAAGAAACTGGTTTTTATCTCCCAGAGGTGACGCATCCATGGGACGCATTTACTCAGGCTGGATTAACGGTAGATTTTGTCAGCCCCAAAGGCGGTAAAGCTCCAATGATTGGGGTAGATTTAGAAGACCCGCTAAATAGGGCTTTTTTAGAGGATTTGCGACAGGTGGCGCAAGTGGAAAATACTCTCCATCCTAGAGAAATTGACCCCGCAGAATATGGCGCTATTTTCTACGCTGGGGGACACGGTACAATGTGGGATTTTGCGGATAACCCGGAACTTGCTGCGATTGGTGCTGCTATTTACGAAGCAGGTGGCGTTGTCGGTGCTGTCTGTCACGGACCGGCGGCGTTAGTTAATCTTAAGTTGTCGGATGGTGAGTACCTGGTTGCAAATAAGACTGTGGCTGCTTTTACTAATGAAGAGGAAGCCGCTGTGGGACTGACTGAAATAGTGCCGTTTTTGCTGGAGTCGAAATTAATTGAACGCGGCGCTAATTATACGAAAGTTCCTAATTTTCAGCCTCATGTTGTCGTCAGCGAGAGGCTCGTCACAGGCCAAAACCCCGCTTCGGCGGCAGGTGTCGGTCACAAAATGGTAGAATTGATCAAAAATAAGTAGATCCCAAAAAAAGATCGCACCGAGAAACCCGGTTTCTTAAACAACACCTTCGCGTCTAAGTCAAAATCCTGTAAGAAAGTAGGTTGGGTGGAGGCACTCGTACCCAACCTACTCTGAAAATGGCGATGGTATGATTAAAAAAATCTGGTTTTGGGATAGCTAATTACTACCTGTTTTTTTTTCTGCGGTTAACCGTACTCAAATAGCCACTTTTATCCGAGAACATTACTGCCAAATTTTCGTCTGTGATGCCAATGAAGTCGCGCTCGCTGTACGAATATAAATTACTTATTTCTGGGGGTATTAGTTGATTCTATTGATTCCCAGTACGCAAAAAATAAGTATAATTTCAGAGTGATGGTTTAGGGAGGTATCAAGATATTGAGCGTCCCAGAAAACATCAAAATAAGTTGATAATTAGTGCTGATTATTACCATAGCGAAACGAATAAGGTATTAGGGCATAATGTTGTGAAAGATGGAACAGGGTATGGAACTAAATTTACAGAAATTTTATAGCGCCTGCAATCCCAGCTACACCCTGGCAGTAGCAAATCAACAAGACCGACAATACTATATCGATTTCTCTTCAGTGCGGGGCGGCACAATCGTAGAACAATTGGAGCGCACCATCAGCCGTCTGTCCCCCGATGCACCTACCTGTCAATTATTCACCGGTCACATCGGCTCTGGTAAATCAACTGAATTGCTGCGGCTGCAAGCTCAATTGCAGCAACAAGGATTTCATGTTGTTTATTTTGAGTCGAGTAAAGACTTAGACATGGCAGATGTAGATATCACTGACATTTTGTTGAGCGTTGCTCGTCAGGTGAGCGAAAGCATTGAGAAAATGAAAATCAAGCTGCAACCGACGGGTTTTAAAGCTTTGCTCAAAGGGGTTGCTGATGTTTTTCAAACTCAAATAGACTTGAGTGCTGAAGCTAATGTCCCTGGTGTTGGGGAAATAAATGCCAGCACCGAGGGAGAATTTTCTCTGGCGTTGGGAATTGGCAAAATTACTGCTAAGGCGAAAGATGCTCCGAATCTGCGATCGGAGTTGAGGCAATATTTGGAGCCGCGAACTAACGTAATTTTAGATGCACTGAATAAGGAGTTGTTGGAGCCGGCTAATCAAGAACTAAAACGCCAAGGGAAACAAGGACTTGTAGTAATTATCGACAATCTCGATCGCATACACCTGTGCGCGAAACCGACGGGGCGACTGCAGCCGGAATACCTGTTTGTCGATCGCGGCGAACAGTTGGCAAGACTAAATTGCCACGTCGTGTATACAATTCCTTTGGTGCTGATTTTCTCTAACGATTTGGGCCAGTTGACCAATCGATTTGGGGTAGATCCGAAGGTTTTGCCGATGGTGCCGGTGCAGTTGAGCGACGGTTCTGAGTGCTCTGAGGGTGTGGAATTGCTGCAGCAGATGGTTCTGGCGCGGGCTTTTCCCACAGTGCACCCTTCGCAGCGCTATGCTTTGGTTGGCAAAGTTTTCGACTCTGCGGAAACTCTCGATCGCCTGTGTCGAGTCAGCGGCGGTCATGTCCGCAATTTGCTGCAACTACTGTATGGCTGTCTGCAGAAACAAGACCCTCCTCTGTCGCGGGAAACTTTGGAAAATGTGATCATCCAGCGCCGCCACCAGCTTACTTTGGCGATCGAACCCGATGAGTGGAAATTGCTGCGCCAAGTATCCGCTACCAAAACTGTGAACGGGGAAACTAAATACCAAATATTGCTGCGGAGTCTCTGGGTGTTTGAATACCGTTACGGCGAAGATTATTGGTTTGATGTCAATCCGATTTTGGCTGACGCCAAAGAGTTTCGGGAAACAGTTGACAGTTGACAGTTGACAGTTGACAGTTGACGGTTGACAGTCACTCGGCGAGGAAAATCGCTTCTGAACCAACGAAGTTCACTCCTAGCTGACTAAAGAATCAGGGCCCAACTGTAGCAGGATGTGGTATTAAAACTAACAACAGTTAACAGTCAACAGTCAACAGTCAACAGTCAACTAACAAAAATGATTAAAGGCACTACTAAACTGTTAGGAGTAATTGGTCATCCCGTCGAACATTCTCTGTCGCCGGCGATGCACAATGCTGCTATTTCCCACTTGGGAGTCGATTTTGTTTACTTGCCGTTTCCGGTAAAACCAGGGGATTTAAAAGCTGCTCTTGCAGGATTTGCGGCGATCGGCGTTCGGGGATTTAGCATCACGATTCCGCACAAACAAGCAATCCTACCGCTGCTGTCGGAAGTTTCCCCGATCGCCAGATCGATCGGCGCAGTCAATACCGTATACCTAACTGACAAAGGTTGGTGCGGCACAAATACTGACGTTGAAGGCTTTCTCGCGCCGCTGCAAACCCCCCCAACCCCCCCTTACCAAGGGGGGGCTAAAGACGCGACCTCTGGCTTAGAAACGGGCAATACGGCTGTCGAATCCTGTCCCCCCCCTTACCAAGGGGGGGCTGTCGAATCCTGTCCCCCCCCTTACCAAGGGGGGGCTAGGGGGGGTTCCGATTGGAGTCAGAAAGTAGCGGTAATTTTGGGGAATGGCGGGGCGGCGAGAGCTGTTGTGGCTGGATGCGCTCAATTGGGATGTGCAGAGATTCACGTTATCGGCCGCAACGAACAAAATTTAGCGGAATTTCAGCAGAGTTGGGTCAATTCTCCGATGCCCGTGCAGAATTTGCAGGTGCATACTTGGGATAATTTGTCAATGTTAATCTCGCAGGCAGATTTGCTTGTGAACACGACGCCTGTGGGGATGTATCCGCAGGGGGAAAAGTCGCCGGTTGCGGCTGGTGAGCTCGATCGAATTTCAGCAGGTGCGATCGTCTATGATTTAATTTACACCCCTAATCCTACCCAGTTTCTCAAAGATGCACAGCTTCGGGGAGCGCGAGCTATTGACGGACTCGAAATGCTAGTTCAACAAGGAGCAGCCGCCTTAAAAATTTGGCTGGATAAAGAATCTGTCCCAGTCGATGTGATGCGCCAAGCCTTGCGACAGCATTTAGGTCTAGATTAATGCCATTTCTTCAAAAAGTAGCTGTAGTTTTCAGAATTCCTATAAGTAGGAATTTGAGGCCCAATTCGCGCTAAGCTGAGGATTAAAATATACTTGCGCTGCAATTTATGAAATTTCGAGCTATCAGCCTTTTTTTTGCTACTTGCCTAATCGGAATTTTTAGTTTGGTATTCACTCCACCTGCTTGGGCTCTGACGCAGATTAAACTTTCCGACCTTTCTTATCGCGAATGTCCTGCCGAAATGGGAGAAGGAACAGTCACCAGTGGAAGTTCTATGGAAGCTAACTGCTTTTTGATTACTGGGAAAGCTGAAAATAGCACGGGCAAACCAGTTGTCAATGCCGATATTTTCGGCCGCATTTATGATGCTGACGACAATCCGGTGATGCAAAACCGGACTCGCTTGGGTTCTATAGAAGAAGTTCCTCCCGGAGTTAGCGATTTTCAGCTCAGAATTTCCGTTGCAGCAAATCAACGAACACCTTTGAAGCTCAAGCAATTTAAAGCTACAGGTTTTACTGGCGTGGTTCGCCGTTAACGAAACTCTTGGAGATTTTAGATGGCTGAGAAAGAGATTTTGGGTTAGCTGGTGAGAAACCGCGAGGCAGTTTGAGATTTGAGATTTGAGATTTGAGATTGTTGAGTGGGTGGCAATTTCTCCTTTCTAATGTAAGACTAACTCCCCAGCTTTTCAACCGGGGAGTTTATCTAAAAATGTCAAATCTAAAATTTAGTTGTCGGCAGCTAGGTCGGCAAAACAATTTACGCTCGATGCTTAAAAACTTAAGCTTTTCAAACTACAAGGATGTTTGCAAGCTGGTCAAAAGACCGATCAAGAATTCCGAGCCGAACTGCAGTACAAAAAATGCAATCAGTGGCGAAAAGTCAATCCCTCCCAAGGGGGGGATAATCGAGCGGAATAGATTGAGGTAAGGATCTGTTAACTGACTCAAAATTGAAAACGGGGGGTCGTACCAATTGATGTTAGGGAACCAGCTTAACAGCACCCGAATAATCATCAGGGCTACATAGATTTGCAGAAATGTGGACAGCGTGGTTGCCAAAAGGCCTATTGAAGAACTCATAAATTTTGCTTCTAGTTTGAGTAAAGTTTACAGACACTTTAACTGTGAGTTTAGCATAGCTGGGGCAGAGAGAGGGGGAGAGGGCAGGGCTGTTTCATTCTCTTGTAGGGGCAATCCCTCGTGAAGAGCCCCTATATCTGAAACCCCGATGCGCTCGTCTATGGGCCAGGGCGGGGACTCTTGGCACCGCCCCTACAAAATCTTGGTTTTTCTGATAATGAAACCGCCCTGGGGGAGAGGGGGAGCATCAGGCTGTTTACGGGCGGGCAGGATAGGATACTCAACCCCTACTCCCCACAATAAAATTCACTGTTTGTGCCACAGGCCCAAAAGCCAGTTGTTGAGAATAGCGCAAGATGTTAGTAGCCCCCATTGATCTGCCAGACTAATCTAAAATTTTAAATGGATTCAGGAGTCTTGGGCGATCGAACCCTCGCTGTTGTGCTGCTGCGCGTTGCCGTTTACGTCGCCGAGTTGCAGCCGCACGTCATCTATTGCCTGATTTAGCTGGGCAATTTTATCTTCTAAACTCAGCCTTGCTACTTCCATCCCGTCGGCTTCGAGTTGGCTGGCTTTCCTCTGGCGGATTTTTCTGGTTTTTGCGTCTGAAGGTTCACTCAGCAAAGCTTCAGCAGCGCGCCGCGACAGCACCGCGCCTAAAACTGCACCCACCAAGCCACCAACAGCAGCTCCGGCAATAAATCCCCCTGTAAAACCCTCTCGATTACTCATAGCTCAACTCAACTGCGCGATATTTCCTTGATTTGTTTATTTTGACACTCTCCCGGTGAGAAACCAGGAGATTGTTAGTTGTTGTCAGGTAGGCGTTGCACAATTTGAGGAGGATGGTTGTGGGGTGTCCCGCCTGCTGTGAAAATACACGCCTTCGGGCTACGAGATCCCATCCGACAAAACAATCAAAATCATCCCGCAATTATGCAACACCGTCAGGTAAGGCGAGAATTCCGACTTCAGAGTTAAAGCGGATCATTTCCAAAGATCGATCGCCATAAAGATCTTCAATGTGCTCCAAGCAGCACTCGATCGCGAAATCGTTCAATTCAGTCGGCTCAACGCCGTACATTTCCTCAAACACCTCTGAGTCTACCCGACAAAAGCGCGGTCGATCGGCATAAATTCCGCATTCTCGCGTCGCTCTGTCAAAATTAATACACCAACCGTCATCTCCGACTAAGCTCAAATAGAGCGCTAATTCGTCTTCAGATAAATACTCGTCTAAGTCTGGGCGCTCTGTTGGGTCGAGGTAACAACAAGCACCGCACTGCTTTACGCAACGCCAAGTAGCCATAGTTTGATTTTAGATTTTAGATTTTAGATTTTAGATTTTAGATTCGGAGCATTATGTGGAAAATGCCAAACTTTAGGAGACTAGAGCTCTTCAAGTATATCAATTGCCAGCGCCGGAGGCGGATATCCCGAAGGGGCGGTTCGATTTTAGATTTTAGATTTTAGATTGGGGGGACTTTCCAGGAAGGGGCATCAAGTCCCTGGTTTCCTGTGACTGAGAGGTCGATCGTAGTTTACATTTTGTTGAATTTTGTAAAGTTCCTTAAAAAATATGGTCGATCGCCCGGTAAAATCAGAAGCGGATTTTCTAATTCAACAATCTAGACTTAATCACTACAGTCAGGAGGACACATGGACTTTATAACCGATCTTTTCAGTGGTATGGGTGGTGTAGACTACCAACTCATTGTTCAGGTAGCTTTACTCGCAGCCGTCGTGCTTTCTGGCCCGATCGTGATTTTTCTCTTGGCAGCTAAAGGCGGCGACCTGTAATTATAGCACGCTAGGCGGCGATCGATAGTTGGGAGTTTTGAGTTTTAAATGATGCAAAATTCACAAGGCTCGATCGCCAATTTTCCCAGTAGCACGAGCTTTGTTATCAAATACCTAGGGCGTGTTTAGCAGTTTGAATCAAATTCTCAAAAAAAGGTAGAGATACATCGACTTCTCTAGCATCTTTGCGGGAGTTGCCTAATAAACCGATGTTTTGTCCGGGTGCAACAGCCAAAACTTGCCCTTGAGAGTTGCGAATTCTCAATTCCTCGATCGAGCCTGCAGGAGATAGACTGCAAGAATAAGTGCGATCGCAATAATCAAACTCAACTTTTCCGAACCTCGGTAGCCTCGAAGTAGCAGCATTTGCCGGCAGCCGAACGCCCAACAATTCTAACTCAACCGATGTCTTGCCATTAAAACTATTTTCCCGCAATCGGTAAGCAATATCAACCCGCCGAGGCAAAGGAAAATATTCCCCCCAACGCCAAGCAATCGCCTTCACACTAGCCGATACATTTCCATCTTGAGTTGCAGTTAGTTTAACGTGACCTCCTTTACCAACAATTTTCTGTTCAGTTATGCAAACATTAGGCGTCCAAAATACAGGAGCCTTATTTTCAATGCCGCAAGGTTCTAGAGCATCAATTTGTCGGTAAAGGTCGAGATTTATCTCTGCCAAATTTGCCTGCACATCTACTGAAACCAGCGGTTTTAGGTGTTCCGGCTGCAAACATTGATTGGCAAAAATTGACAGTTGATTGCGGAATTCTTCGAGGTTATCAGCAGGCATAGAAAAACCGCCAGCCGCTTTGTGTCCGCCAAATTTAGTTAATAAATCCGCGCAAAAATTCAGCCCGTCAAATACATTAAACTCAGGAATTCCCCTCGCCGAACCCCGGACAATTTTAGCGGGCGGGCACGGGGGCACGGAGGAGGATGAGGTTGTAGGGGCGGTGCCCCCGTGCCCGCCCTCATCCTCAAAAGTACCAATAAACACAGGTACGCCGTAGCGTTCCACCAACCGAGAAGCTACAATCCCGATCACCCCGTGGTGCCAACCCGGTTGCACGACAACTAAAACTCGTTCTTGCTGCAAGTCTAGCTCACTTTTCTCGCACCAAGCGATGGCTTCCTGCTCAATTTCCTGGCACAACTCCTGCCTACGCTGATTGATTTGTTCGCACTGCATCGCGTTTTTAAGAGCCAATTCGCGATCGTCCGTAGTCAGCAACTCTATCACAATTTGAGGGTCAGCCAGCCGCCCCACAGCATTAATCCGGGGCCCAAGCCTAAAACCAATATCTTCAGGCTTTAAGGAATTTTGAGTAGGGGCGGTGCCCCCGTGCCCGCCCTTGAGTTTTGAGTTAAGAATAGATGAACTTTCGGCACTTCCCGGCTGCACTCCAGCCACCTGAATCAAAGCCTGAATACCGGCCAATTGCGAGTGAGGTAACAGCCGCAAACCACGCTTTACCCAGCGCCGATTAACCCCAGTCAAAGGCGCTAAATCCGCAATAGTTCCCAACGTGAATAACTCCAGCAGGGGATTTACCAACCCCCCAACTTTCTGCATATCCTGAGCCAAAGTAATAGCCAAAACATAAGCAACGCCTACGCCAGCTAAACCGCGATAAGGCGAAGATTCCGCGATTAATTTCGGGTTGAGAATAGCATCTGCCGGCGGCAGTTTTGGTGGCAAATCATGGTGGTCTGTAATAATAACTTTAACACCGAGTTCTCGCGCTCTAGCAACCGGGCCGTAGGCTGCAATTCCGTTGTCAACCGTGAGAATGAGAGCGACACCTTCCGAGTGAAATTCTTCTACAATGCGATCGTTAATCCCATAACCTTCTCGCATCCGGCTGGGAATAGCATAATCCACATTCGCCCCCAGAACCCTGAGAGCTCGCAGCAACAAAGCCGTGCTCGTCATCCCGTCAGCATCGTAGTCGCCGCAAATCGCAATTTTTTGCCCTCCCGAAATCGCCTCCCGCAACAATTTGACACTCGCAGCCAAATCTGGAAACTCATCCATTGGCGCGGGCAAAACCAGAGATTCCGGTTCGATAAACCCTTGCACTTCTTTAACAGAATCGATGCCCCGGTTAATCAGTACCTGTGCCAGCAAGGGCGACAAACCGATTTCAGTGGCAAACTGTTCGGCTTGCTGTGGTTGAGGCGAATAAATTTGCCACCGTTGGTTTGGCAATCGGTGAAAATGCGGGGGCACAGATGTCGGTAGCTCTTGCACGGAAGCTGAGGTTTAAATATACATAATTAATCTTACCTAATTAAGTGCATCCGTCCATCAATTTTAGATTTTAGATTTTAGATTTTAGATTTTAGATTGATGCTGATGAGTTTTTTGGGTAAAATCCAAAGGTTGTTTGTAGGAAAGCTTTTTTGGGAAGATCTCACCGCACCCACATAGGGATATAAGCCCTGCTAGCAGTCGTGGAAACCAAAAAATTTTAGACCAAAGTTCAAACCCCCCAGATTTATCTGTGGAGTCAATCTAAAATCTCGAATCTCAAATTGACTAGCGGGAGCTGCAGAACTAAATGTAGCAGGCATTTGCGCTGCCCGCCCTAGGGCGCAGACTACTAATTTAATGAGGAGACTTGCATGAGTGGCGATCGACCACCTTGGTTTAAAATTGCATTACAGGTTCGGGGGTCTGTCATTCCCTCAATTTTGCCCCGCGTTTTGCTGTGCGGCGGCTTTGGAGTTCTTATTTCCCTGCTGCACTTTTTTAAGTGGCCGGTTTCCTTACCAATTTTGTCGAGTATTGTACCCAGTATTGTCCTGGGTCTACTGTTGGTTTTTCGGACAAATACAGCCTACGAAAGATTTTGGGACGGTCGAAAAATGTGGGGAACTTTAGTCAACAACGTCCGCAATTTGGCGCGCCAAATCTGGGTAGCAATCGAGGAAAAAGACCCGCAGGATATCGTAATCAAAAAGTCAGTCCTGCGCCTCTTACCTGCCTTTGCAGTAGCCCTGAAACTGCACTTGCGCCAAGAATTAGTAAATTCAGAATTGGAGCATTTGATGTCCCCATCGCAGTACCAAAAGCTCAAGTCGATGAACAATCCGCCCCTAGAGATTGCCTTTTGGATTGAGGATTACTTGCACGAACAGTACGAGGGCAATTGCGTTGATGTCTATCAGTTAACTGCTATGAAGGAGTTGATCAACTCTATGATAGATGTATTAGGCGGCTGCGAGCGAATTTTGAAGACCCCTATCCCTTTGGCTTACGCGATTCACCTGAAACAACTATTGTTGCTTTACTGTTTGGCACTGCCCTTTCAAATGGTGAAAGATTTGAGTTGGGGAACCGGCTTAGTTGTGGCTTTAATTAGTTTTACTTTGTTCGGCATCGAAGAAATCGGCATTGAAATAGAAAATCCCTTCGGGCACGATGACAATGATTTGCCTTTGGACAATATTTGTGCTGCCATGCAGCGCAATATCGACGATTTAATTTCTTTATCTCCTAGCGTTCATGAACACGTGAAAGATAAGTAGAGTCATTCGATTTGAGATTTGAGATTTGAGATTTTAGATTGGTACATAAAATCTAAAATCTCAAAGCTTCGGATTAATTTTTTTTAACAATAAACAGCATTAACCCAGCCCATACTAACAATACAGGTGTCAGCCAATCTCCCCACCGCACGTACAAAGTCCGAGTTTGCCGCCGATAAATAGTAGTATCTCGGACTTCATAGGTATTAATCCCAGACTTCCAAACCGTCTCGCCGCGAGGATTTACAAAAGCAGAGTAACCGGTATTAGTTGCGATAACTGCCCATCTATCAGTTTCAATTGCCCGCATCACATCTAGAGCATGATGTTGAGCCAACATGGGCGGTTTGTAATGGGCATTGTTGGAAGCGGTGATCATAAATTCGCCTCCATTCGCCGCCTGATATCGGAAGATTTCAGCAAAGGCCGAATCGTAACAAATTCCGACAATGGCGCGGCCAAACGGCGTATCAAACAATTGTTTAGAATTGCCTGGTACTAAATGAGCATCTAAGGGAGAAAGCCGATTAATAATCCCGCCTAAGATTTCATAAAAAGGGATATATTCGCCTAAAGGCACTAGCTTGAGTTTATCGTAGCGACCGACAATTTCTCCAGTGCGATCGATCGCCAATAAGCTATTAGTGATACTATTCTCTTGCTGTCCGAATCCTCCAACCCAAGCCACAACGCCGCGTTCGAGAATAGCTTGGTAAAAGGAAAGAGTAGAACGCTGATACTCGTTTGTCCAGATAAAAGGCAACGCTGTCTCTGGAATTAACACAGCATCGACTTTCCTGTCTGCTAACTGTTTGTACCCAGCCGTGTAACCTTCCAAAGCGCGCCGCCACCCCCCTGAGTCAAACTTAATCTGGTTGGGAATATTGCCTTGAATGATGCCAATTTTTAATGATGTTCCCGCCTCTTGAATTAAAGGCCGATTGTACAAACTCCAGCCTGCAATATGCAAAACTAAAAATAAACCCGCAGGCAAAATATAAGCAACCGACTTCTTCCCTCGGACTTCTCCCTTCTTACCTCGGACTCTCTCCTGCTTCCATCCATCAGTTACATCAGTTACATCCGTTACACAATCCGTTGCCGAACTTCCTTCTTCCTTCTTCCTTCTTCCTTCAATAAAAGCTTCTGCGATTAAGCCATTTACTGCTACAATAGCGGCTGTTACTGCGCTGGGCCCGGAGAGTTGACCGAGGTGCAATATTGCTAAATTGTGCGGGCTTTGCGTGTAAGATAGTGATGTCCACCACAGCGAACCTGTACTCCAAATACTTTCTAAGGCACACCACAAAGCTGTGCCAATTAAAACGCGAGTTAATGCTGAAAATTTAGAGCTACCCCCCCCAGCCCCCCCTTGTAAAGGGGGGGAGTTAAGAAGAATAAGATCGGAGCTACCCCCCCCAGCCCCCCCTTGTAAAGGGGGGGAGTTAAGAATAAGATTTGGATTTTTTCCGGGTAAAGTTAGGGAGTTGAGAATTACAAATAGCCACGCCCAAACGGCGACTAAGGCGGCTCCCCAGAGGGTGATGAATGCCCAGCAAAAAAGTGCGATCGCCAAACTCGGCCACCAAGGAACTCCCAACCAAGTCATCGGGTGAATTCCCATAATCCAAGATAAGGCTAATCCGTGATAGCCAATTCCCCACAGTGAAGGAAGAAGGAAGTTCGGCAACGGATTCTGTAACGGATGTAACGGATGGATTTTGAGGAAAGAAGGAAGAAAGAGAAATTTTTGTTTTTGTTGTTCTATTTTTGGCTTTTGATAACTGACAACCAAAACCCACAGCGGAGCTAATGCTACCCAAGCCAATAGCCAAGCATTTACTGGTGCGGTTGTCAATGCCATCAAAATGCCGCTGAAAAGTGCGATCGCCCAGGCTAATGTTTTGGATTTATGAACCACGAGTTTTTCAAATTTGTGCCTGTTAAATATCGCCACTTTGATGATTGCCAAAAATAATAATTCTTAATCAATATATCAGATCGATCGGGAAGAAGGAAGCTCGGAAACGCGCAGTGTACGAGATTTAATAGATTTAACGGATTCAACTGAGAAGTTGCACCATTCTCAATAAGCTTTTTATGAACAGGCAAGATGCCTGTTCCACAAGAAAATTCACTCTTTGTGGAACAGGCATCTTGCCTGTTCCTGAGAATGGTGCAAGATGTGATATTTAACGGATTTAACAGAAAAAAATCTATCAAATTATACTTGCTCAAGCAAAAAGCGCCCCTATTTCTAGGAGCGCTTTTTGTTAATCAAAAGCTAAGTTTAGCCGTTGATGGAGGGAGCAACCATTGCTACGGGAGTTGTTTCACCGGCGGCCAAGTCGAGGGGGAAGTTGTGAGCGTTGCGCTCGTGCATTACTTCCATACCCAAGTTAGCGCGGTTGATGACATCAGCCCAAGTGTTGATGACGCGACCTTGCGAGTCGATAACCGATTGGTTGAAGTTGAAACCGTTGAGGTTAAACGCCATCGTGGAAATACCCAAAGAGGTAAACCAGATACCGACAACTGGCCATGCACCTAACAAGAAGTGCAAAGAACGGCTGTTGTTAAAGCTCGCGTATTGGAAGATTAACCGACCGAAGTAGCCGTGGGCTGCGACGATGTTGTAGGTTTCTTCTTCTTGACCGAATTTGTAACCGTAGTTCAAAGATTCAGTTTCGGTTGTTTCGCGAACCAAGCTGGAGGTAACAAGAGAACCGTGCATGGCGGAGAACAGAGCACCGCCGAAGACACCAGCAACTCCCAACATATGGAAGGGGTGCATCAGGATGTTGTGCTCGGCTTGGAACACGATCATGAAGTTGAAGGTGCCGGAGATACCCAAGGGCATACCGTCAGAAAAACTGCCTTGTCCGATCGGGTAAATCAAGAATACTGCGGTTGCTGCTGCAACAGGTGCAGAGTAAGCGACGCAGATCCAAGGACGCATACCTAAGCGGTAGGACAGTTCCCATTCACGACCCATGTAGCAGAAAATGCCAATCAGGAAGTGAAATACTACCAATTGGTAGGGGCCGCCGTTGTACAACCACTCATCGAGGGAAGCTGCTTCCCAGATGGGATAAAAGTGCAAGCCTATAGCATTCGATGAAGGCACAACAGCACCAGTAATGATGTTGTTGCCGTACATCAAGGAACCTGCAACGGGTTCGCGGATGCCGTCGATGTCCACAGGAGGAGCAGCGATGAAGGCGATGATGTAGCAGATGGTGGCGCTGAGCAAGGTGGGAATCATCAAGACGCCGAACCAACCGATGTAAATCCGGTTTTCAGTGCTTGTGACCCATTCACAAAAGCGTTCCCAAACGTTGCCGCTTTCGCGACGCTGTACGGTTGTTGTCATTTGGTTTATGATGGCTTAATTGAATTTTCAAGGTTCGTTGTGGGGAGGCCCCACGCTTATATTAGTAACACCATTCACTAAAGTTTGCCAAGGGATTACTGCTGACAATTCAAAAATTTTACAAACATTTACAAAAACTGGATTATTGGTAAATATTTGTAGTTTTTTACAAAGTAATATTACAAGCCAAACGGGTTAAATACAGCGACCTGAATAACTGAATCTATTGGCTGTAGCTTGGTTCAGCAGTTCGAGCATTGTTTTTTGTTCAGGTCGATTCTCTTTCTCTTTAAATATCTGTTAATTAGGTCGTGAAGAGATGATTTTTAATATTTATTTACATATCATCGGTGGATTCTGCGAGGGTAAATTTGTATCGGGAGAATACTGAAAATCTGGTTTTTAGTGCGATCGGGCTGCATTAGACAAGATTGCAACAGTTCTTTTAATTAAATTTTAGGACGGGCTAGAAGCCCATCCCACAAGAAAAAAAATTTGTGGGATGGGCTTCTAGCCCGTCCTAATTATTTTTGCAATTCAAGTCTATTCTCAATAATCTCCAATCAACCGGGTTTATTGACGAAAAAAGAAACCCGGTTTCTGAGGCGCTGGGCAATAGAAATCAACCGGGTTTCTGAGGATGAGTCCGCAAGTTCTGCGTAAAAATTAGGCTTTAGCCTGGGGGCCAGTTCATCTGCCGACCGCCGAGAATGTGAAGGTGCAGGTGGTCTACAGTTTGGCCGCCGTCGCTGCCGCTATTAATGACGACGCGATAGCCGTTGCTAAGTCCGAGTTGTTCTGCTACCCGTTTGACAGTCAGCAGCAAGTGTCCCATGAGAGCATGATCTCCCGATTCGGCATCGGCTAATTTGGCAATAGGCTGTTTGGGAATGACGAGGATGTGGACGGGTGCTTGCGGATGGATATCTCTAAACGCGAGGGCCAAGTCGTCTTCATAAACGATGTCTGCGGGAATCTCTTTGCGGATGATTTTGCTGAAAAGCGTTTCTTGAGTTGTCATGGGTGTTAACGAAGTTCGGCAACGGATTGTGTAACGGATGTAACGGATGTAACGGATGTAACGGATGTAACGGATGTAACGGATGTAACGGATGTCGGGAAGAGGTTCGAGGGAAGACTCAGCAGGAGAGAGGGAAGAGGAGAAAAAGAAGAGGCAAGGAAAAGTTTTTCTTGCCTCTCCCGATATTCATTAGTCATTGTTAATCATAATAGATGATGAATCAAGGACAGGCAAATTAAGGATAAAGAAAAATGCTTGCTAGGGTTTGGAGTGCATCGATCGTTGGAATTGACGCGGTAAAGGTGGGTGTTGAGGCTGATGTGTCAGGGGGGCTACCGAAAATCGTCGTTGTGGGGTTGCCCGATTCTGCGGTGCAAGAAGCTAAAGAAAGGGTTAAGGCTACGCTAAAAAATTCTGGATATGCTTTTCCGATGCGGAGTATTGTGATTAATTTGACTCCGGCGGATTTGCGGAAGGAGGGGCCGAGTTTTGATTTGCCGATCGCCATTGGCATTTTAGCAGCATCCGAACAAGTCAGCGGTCAACTTTTGGGAGATTATTTGTTTTTAGGGGAACTTTCTTTAGATGGGAGTTTACGGCCTGTGGCTGGGGTTTTGCCGATCGCCGCTGCTGCTCAAAAAATGGGTATTTCGGGGTTGGTTGTACCGGCTGGTAACGCGCAAGAAGCGGCTTTGGTGCACGGAATATCTGTTTATGGTTTTGAGAATATTTTTGCAGTTACTGATTTTTTGAACAATCCTGAAGTTTATTCGCCTGTAGAAGTAAACGGTCGAGAAGAATTAGCTAAAACGCGGTTTTCTGGCCTTGATTTAAAGGATGTAAAGGGGCAAATTCACGCGCGGCGGGCTTTGGAAATTGCGGCGGCGGGGGGACACAATTTAATTTTTGTGGGGCCGCCAGGGAGCGGTAAGACTATGTTGGCGAGGCGTTTGCCGGGTATTTTGCCGCCGCTGACTTTTGATGAAGCTTTGGATGTGACTCAGATTCATTCGGTGGCTGGGTTGTTGAAGGATAAGGGAAGCTTGGTGGGCGATCGACCTTTTCGCAGTCCTCACCATTCGGCATCTGGGCCTTCTTTGGTAGGTGGCGGCAGTTTTCCGCGTCCGGGTGAAATTTCTTTAGCACATCGCGGCATTCTTTTTTTGGATGAATTAACTGAGTTTAAAAGAGATGTTTTGGAGTTTTTGCGACAACCGCTGGAAGATGGTTATGTGACGATTTCTCGAACTAGACAATCGGTGATGTTTCCGGCGCAATTCACTTTAGTTGCTAGTACGAATCCTTGCGCTTGCGGTTATTACGGCGATTCGATTCAACAGTGTACTTGTTCGCCGCAAAAGAGGGAGCAATATTGGGCAAAACTTTCGGGGCCTTTGATGGATCGGATTGATTTGCAAGTGGCCGTAAATCGTTTGAAACCCGAGGAAATTACGCGACAGCCGACGGGGGAGGAGTCGGAACCGGTGCGGGTGAGGGTGCAGCGGGCGCGAGAACTCGCAACTCGCCGTTTTCAGTCGGAATCTAGTTTGCGCTGTAATGCCCAGATGCAAAGCAGTCACATTAACACATGGTGTCAGTTGGATGATGCTTCTCGGAATTTATTGGAGATGGCGATTCGGAAGTTGGGGCTGTCGGCGAGGGGGAGCGATCGCATTTTGAAGGTTGCTAGAACTATTGCTGATTTGTCGGGGGATGAAAGCTTGAAAACGAATCATGTGGCGGAGGCGGTGCAGTATCGGACGATCGATCGGATGCAGTAAGTCAATCGATTTTAGATTTTAGATTTTAGATTTTAGAGGCGACCCCACGGATAAATGCGGGGGCTCTTCTGATTTTCGATTTTCGATTTGGGATTGATTCCACGGATAAATCACGTGGCGGGTACCACCTTTGAAATTCTTGGTCAGCAACGGCTCAAAAGACACAATCCCCCGATCCCCGACTTCTTAAAAAAGTTGGGAATATAACTGTTGATTCGGCGATTTAAATCGCTTCTAAACATACGAATTCCCACCATAGGGCGACTAAGGGATTAAGGGGGTATTTAAGCTCGATTGATGTTGCCAAATTATTTAATTGAGCAACTGAAACGCCCCAATGTTCCAATGTTTATTGTCTGATTTTTTGGTGCATGGTGCCAGGATCACTTGTGACAGTTGCGTAAGTCCTGTTAGTGTTAGATTGGGGGAGGCGACAGCAAACCACGGCAGCAGTTAAAGTGGCGATCTAGGAAGCTTTAGACCAACTGCCCGAAAGCTAATCAACTCAAGTGTATCAGCGCAAATATCAAGAGGTTTATCAGCACGTCTACGAATCTTATTCTGAGGCCACAGGCAGTATTTATAGCACCGCAGCTTGAAGCTGGTGTCAATGCCACCCACCCACAGCTTTTGTCAAAAACCCCTCATAATTTCATCAAAAATTCATCAAGTTTATACCCCCTTTTTGTCATTTTTACTGTAATTTATGATACCGATCGCCCAAGTTGCCCGAAGCTCCACAACGGCAGAATTTTTAATATTTAATTTCTCGCTCTCTCTCTCCCTCGCTCTCCCTCGCTCTTCCTCGCTCTTCCTCTTTCTCTCGCCCCCTCTCTCTGTTTCACCCTAAAATTTGAAATTTTTGAGTGACGAATTATGGCACGATCGCAGCGCGTTTTGATACCATTCAATCAAGCGCAAGACAATCAGGGAATGCACTGGAGGTGTGTAAATGGAGCTTTTGGCAGAACAAAAACGGTGCTTGGATTGCTTGGTAAGCTCGATCGAGCAATTGGGAGGTCGAGTAGACATTCCAAAGCTGGAGCAGATAGCTGAGCTAATTATTCAAACGATGAGAGGGCCTTGGCGCTACTTTCACACGTCGGAACACATTTTTGAGGTCGGGGGGTCAGTCGATCCGATCGAGGTGCTGGCTGCGCTGTTTCACGACCTCGTGTACGTGCAAGTCGATCAGGGCGTTAGTTTCAATATTAGCAGCGCCCTTTGTCCTTTTGTCAAAGAGGTGCGATCGCAGTTAGTTATTAGAAATGAAACCGAACTGCCCGACGATGCCATGTATCACCTAGTGGCCTCAGTATTTGGGTTTATTCCCGGCAAGACTCTCTCTCCGTTTGGCGGCCAAAACGAATTTTTGAGTGCCGTTATTGCTGCCAAATCTTTGGAGCCTTTTTTGCCAGCTAGTACGATCGCCGAAATCGCCGCTTGCATCGAAGCTACTATCCCTTTTCGTCCCGTTTCGCCCAGCGGTTTGAGCGCGATCGAACTTTTGCACCAGCGTTTGGTAAGTGCGAACCGCGATTTTAACTTGGGATGGAGCGATGCCCAAATCGTAGAAATTGTCAAGCGTGCTGTCAGGTTAGCCAATCGGGATGTAGAGAATTTTGCCTCTCCCAATTCCTCTAATTTTTTAGACAATACCTGGAATTTGATGCCAGAAACCAACCACGAATTGACCAATGTTAATTCCTATACTGTTGCCGGATATCGCAGGTCTCTGCAAAAAATGGAAGGATTTTTGAACTTCCTCAAACCCGAACTGGTTTTCCAGCAGTTTATGCAAGAGCCGGACGATGCAACCTACGCTAACCTGATTGCTAGAACTCGCAAAAATATCGAAGTTGCTAAACTTTATCTGGGGGTCAAGCTAATTACTATCGCCATTTTAGAAGCTCTTTCCTACCGTTTGGGGCGCGATATTCCGCTTTCAACTATGATGGGAGAATTGCGTACACCAGGATTTAAAACCTCGGTTTTGGAGGATTACTTGCCCAACAGACAGAGCGCCTACCCCTTAGACAGTCAGTTGCAAAGAGAAGTGTTAGACCTGCTAGAAATAGGACGCAATCAAGAATCGCGCTATGATATTAAAAACTCCCCGGTTTCTACGTTTATTATCAAATCTATCGGCTTTGCTGAAACAGAAAACTTTTTGAAGAAAGCTCAAGAGTTTTTTGCAGATCCTACTTCTTCGGAAGAGTTTCTCTCTTACTGCGCTCCCGATGTCATCGAGACCATCACCTCCGGCGTGATGAAACTCTTTGACAGCAGGAAGACGGCTTTAGGGAAAGTTAAATTAGTTCACCAAACTGTTTCTTAGGATAGGTTGGCACACTCTTAAAACGTTTTCCACCGCAGAAACCAGGTTTCTTGAGTTCAGCCACAATGTCCGGTTAGTCTGAGATGTTGCACCATTCTCGCTTAACAGGCTTTCGCGCCTGTTTCACAAAGAATGAGTTTTCTTGTGGGGAGTAGGGTTTGGGCAGGAGATTCCGCCTATAGCAGGCTTATTGATAATGGTGCAAGATTTCACTTTAAACCCTAAAAAAAAGTCCTCTTTAACTAATATGTTGCACCATTCTCAATCAGCCTTTTATGAACAGGCTTTTCGGCCTGTTCCACAATAAAATTTATATTTTGTGGAACAGGCCGAAAAGCCTGTTCTTGAGACTGGTGCCAGATATCAGCTTTAAAGGACTTTAGCTATGAGTCTGGGGTTTGAACCCCAGGCGGACTAATTCGACATCCAACTTCTATTGCGGTGAACCAGTCGCACCCTCTGCGCCGGAGTTGCTTTCAGGTACAGCCGTATCCGTAGGATTAGACTCGCTCCGGCTTTCGGTATTAGTTTCGCCGCTGGTACCTGCTCCAGGAGCGCCCTCATCTTGAGTTGGAGAAGGAGTAGCTGAACTCTCAGGTGCTGCAGTTGGCGGAGTGGAAGCTGGCTCATCCTGCGGATTCGGAACCGTAGTATTGGTATTATTTGACGGCGAAGATGGAGACGGCGCTGCTTGCTGAGCGGGTGCATCTTGCTGCTGTGAATTTGGAATTGTAATATTGATATTGGGAGCCGGACTTGGTTGAGGAGCCGGAGTTGCCTTTTGAGCTGGACTTGGTTGAGGACTCGGCGTAGCCTTTTGAGCTGGAGATGGTTGAACCGGAACCGGAACAATCTTTTGAATGATCGTTTTTTCTCTCTCTATAGTCCGAGTCGGAGCAGGTGTTGCTGAAGGTTGATTCGCTTTCGGTACAACAATCACAGGAGCAGCAGTAGGAGTAGGAGCCTCCTCACCCCGATTGAAGTAATATACACTGCCGAGAACTAAGCCTACCAAAGAAGTAAGAAGAATTCCTAACAGTAACCCGCGACCTGCATTCTCGTTATCGCGGACTTCTTGGACTCCAACTTGGCGGTGATTTTCGGCCATTTCACCCTGTACATAACCTTGGTGATGAGCTGCTTCTTTAGAAGCCTTCGCAGTTGTACTCGGAACACTTGTAGTGGTTCGCGTTGTACTGACGTGACCGTTAGTTGCATCTGTGTGAACTTCTTGATGAATTTCACGGCTAGAGCTATTTTCTTCGTTAGGTTTCATAATTATCTTCGCCACCACTATTCAAAAAATATTTGTCTGTAGGAGATGCTCTGGTTGGAAAACTTGAGCTAAGCTGTTGAGCATTTAAATCACTTATTTCGATTTACTGTCAAGATTCAGGTGTAAGCGTTGGGTGTTTGGCTCATGAGTTTAAATGCTTAACAGCTTTTAGCTTAGGGAGTTTAGAGAACTTTTGGTTTTTCCTTCATTTGTATCCAATGTAACTTGTTAAGGTATTAACCAGGCTCTACCCTTAGAGTGATTCCCAAGTCCCCAAAGGCATAGAATTAGCCATACTTCAACAAAGAATATGGGCTAAATGAGTTATTTATAATGCTTACTCTGCAAGCAGATAGCAATCCTTGCAGGAGTCGTAAAAAAAATTAGGACTCCTGCAAGGATTGCTATATTTATAAAGCCAGTTTGTGCTTGAAATGTGTTTAAGTCCGGTTAGATAACCACAATTAAGTTTTTAGTAATAAAGACAACTTTTTTCTCATCTATCAAGAGAGGATAGTCGTACTCACTACCAAGAAGCTTGATTACGGGAAATTAACCGGACAGGAGCCTTACTAACAACTGAATTTTTTTTATTCTGTTCTTTCAATGATGATGGTCATGTGAGCGACTAATGCACCTATCGCTCCCACTGCTGCAATGACGGGAAACAATGCCGCACCGATGACTCCACCGACTACTCCCACTGTCAAAGGAACTTCTACTAAGATCCGTCCCTCTTCATTTTTGATAATGATGCGGCGGATATTTCCTTCGTGAATCAATTCTTTAACTTTAGCAACCAAATCGTCGCCGTTAATTTTTACCTCTTCGACGCTAACTTTTTCCTGAGTATAAGCAGGGGTTTCTAAAGGAGTCGTTTCAAAATTAACCTCAGTAACTTTTTGGGACGAAACTTTTTCAGATACAGGTATTGATTCTAGTTCTCTTGTCCCGACTGGTTCTTGTTCGCGATCTGTAGGTGTGTCCATTTTTTGTTCTCCTTTTAGGTAAAAGTATTTTTGTATAGAATTATATTAAAATATAACACGCAACTTTTTTTCTA
The DNA here is from genome assembly GCF_036705145.1 of Microcoleus sp. B5-D4. NCBI lineage: Bacteria > Bacillati > Cyanobacteriota > Cyanophyceae > Oscillatoriales > Microcoleaceae > Microcoleus > Microcoleus sp. B5-D4. Next base: position 37,060 of record NZ_JAUBTV010000017.1, read on the forward strand.
TCAATCATTCTTTTGGGTGATATTGCTGGGGGTGCTATGGTGCTTTTCTCTATTGAGATTTGACGGTGAGAGTCTAAACTCCTTCCTCAGTGGGCGTTAGCGGCCGACTTCCCTTGTGCCGTTTAGTTAACTGTCTGCTTCTAACCCTCGCACCACCTAACCATTGAAAAACTTCCAATCCAGACAAGGAAAGGATGAGAGCGACTTTCACACTCTCAGAGACTCATACTCAACAGGTGTACAGGTTGAAATACTGACATTGTACTGAAAGTACGATCGCCCCGCCGTGTATATAGTTACCACCTCTCGTTCGGGAAACCGCACATGGAAACCGTCGCTTACTTTCCTCAAAAGTCATTTCAATTTAGCTCAGTGCGATCGCCCAACCAAACCCCACCCCCGGAGGTTCCTCAAATCAACATCTTAGAGTTTCTAATGAGAATTGCCTAAAATCAAGGGGGAGGAGAAGTAATAATGATCGAAAGATTATCGCAACCAAACCAACTTCCTCAAAGTGAAGTGGAGGTTGGAGAAAAGTCGGGTAAAATACAATTATTTCCTTCTGCTTCCTCTTGATTCTCCGTCTCTGATTTTCCAGCGAGAGAATTTAAATATCAAGTTGGCAGCCAGACGGTACTTTTCTGCAAATTTTTAAGGAACATCAAGCGGATGTGTGGAGCATGAGTTTTAGTTGCGATCGCACAACTTTAGCATCGGTCGAGAAAAATTTCCTCGGTGAAGGTTTGGAGTCTCGATGCGGCTAAAGTATAAGCTGCCGAACTTGACAAATTGCTCGCCATCGGCTGTCCTTGGCTCGGAGACTACCTACAATACAATATTCGGGTTGAGTGCGATCGGCATTTGTGCAAAAAAACTGACAATTGAGATTTATGGGCAATTGCCGGAAACCAGTTTTGCCTGAATTTTACAATCGGGCGATCGGCAGCCGATTTGTCGCTATTGTTGTCTTATTGTAATATAATTTTACGCAAGGGGTAATAGCAAATGTACTGGCACAGGTCGCAGATGTCTATCCATCTGAACCAAATTAATGTCATCAAACATTAAAAATAGTTATGACTGTTATATTCGGATTAGTAAAATCTTGGATATATAAAATTCAATACATAGTCAGGTTTCAAAGGGGTGTCTGCTGTTAAATCAATCTAACCTGCAATATCGTTTCGGGGGACACCAGCAGGATTTAAGGCAAAAAATAATCCTGCTGAATTAACTGGATTCGAGGGAGCAGAGGGAAGTTGATAACTAAGCTATAAAAAGAGTAGAAAAGGCATTCTAAATAGTAGGCAAGACTCCAGCAGCCAACCGCAACTGCCAATTACCAAAGGAGGGAGCAGTGTATGAAACTGACGGGTTGAGTCCCCTAAAATCGCCGCTTGGTTTGCGATCGACTCTACAGGAATTAACCCTGTACGACTTTTTCCTAGAATCTGAGTGTCAGGGGGACGAAGTTGCTAAAATTTTTCAAGCAAACCCTTTAGTTCCCGGCATCATCATCACTCAGCAAGGAAAGTTTATAGGGATGATTTCGCGGCGGCGTTATTTTGAACACATGAGCCGCCCCTACAGCTTGGAGTTATTTTCTCAACAGCCTTTGTTCATACTCTACCGCTTTACTAAAACGGATATGTTGGTTCTCGATCGCGACACCTCAATTATGACAGCAGTGCGGCAGTCTTTGGAGCGATCGCCCGAACTAATCCACGAACCAATTGTAGTACAAGTAGAACCGGAAACTTACAAACTTTTAGACGTACACCAACTGCTGCTTTCTCAGTTGCAAATTCACGAGTTATCAACCGTAGCGATGCGCGAGTCGCAAGCGCAATTGAGACATCAAGCCCAACAGCTCGAACTTGCACTGCTGGAACTTCAGCGCACTCAAACTCAACTAATTCAAACAGAGAAAATGTCTTCTTTGGGGCAGTTAGTAGCAGGAGTAGCTCACGAAATCAACAATCCGATCGGCTTTATATACAGCAATTTGCACCACGCTAAAGAATACACGCAAGCTTTAATGCAGATGCTCGACATCTATAGGCAGCACTGTCCCGAATTCATACCGCAAATTGCAGCGGAAGCAGAAAAAATCGAACTCGATTATTTGCTAGAAGACTTGCCAAAAGTCTTAAATTCCATGCAGCAAGGTGCAGAAAGAGTGCGCGACATCGTTTTATCGCTGCGGAATTTTTGCAGATTAGACGAAGCTGAAATGAAGCAGGTCAACATTCACGACGGTATCAACAACACGATTATGCTTTTGCAAAGCCAGCTTAAAGGGAAACCGGGGCAGGAGGCGATCGAAATTTACAAAGAATACAGCGAATTGCCGCTGGTGCAGTGCTATCCCGGACAGCTCAATCAGGTATTTATGAATATTTTACTTAATGCAATTTACGCTCTTGTTGAGTCTAATAAGCACGAAAATGTTGATAAAAAAATCCTGAAAAAGTCGCAATCAGGCGAGGAAAAGCAGTCTTGTACAAAGACTCAATCATCAGTTTCTAAGTCTACCAGCCTGATTCCTACGATTTGGATTCGCACGGAGTTAATTGAGAAAAAAAAGGTAATAATTAAAATTTCTGACAACGGGCCGGGGATGACAGAAGATGTTCGGAAGCGGTTGTTTGATCCTTTCTTTACTACTAAGCCGGTCGGTCAAGGAACGGGTTTGGGACTGTCGATTAGCTATGAAATTGTTGTCAACCAACACGGCGGCACATTGAAGTGCTTTTCGGAACCGGGAAAAGGAGCAGAATTTGCGATCGAAATTCCACTTCAACAGTCTTCCCTAGCACAGATTTTGCCTCGCTTTGCGTGATATAGCAGAAGGAAGTTCGGCAACGGATTTTGTAACGGATGTAACGGATGTAAAGGATAGAAGGAAGATGGAAGACGGAAGATGGAAGAAGGAATAAAAGTTAGGGACTCGGCTGTTGAAACCGCTTCTTGTTAAACTTTCGTTCCTCTGGCTTGAGACTAAAGAATAAAGCCCGTCAGCTACCGCGAACCTTTGCAAACCCACTTCCACAAAGGATGACTCGGCCCCTGTTGGCGAATGCGGCGAACTTGTTGTTCCAAACCCTGTTTTTCCCGCAGGGGCAATCCTCGCACCATATTGCGACTTTGCCAAGTTAGCACTGCTAAAGTCATTCCCAAGCACAAACCCAAACCGAGAGTGGGCCAACGATTAAAAGATAAACCGTAGCGCACCGCCGCCCAAGTGAAGTGTTCTAACCACAAAGCGATTTCGCGGCGCAAACCCCAAATGCTCAAAGAACCGACGCTAATCCACAGCAATATCACTGTTAACCAGCGACCGTAAACTGTTAGTTTGTGAAGTCTTTGGACTTCAATTTGAAAAGTTTGGTCAGTAGTCATTTGTTATTTGTTATTTGTTATATTATGCCCGGTCGATTACCCCTAATACGGTAGGGGCTCCCCTCACGAAAAATATCTGCCAATAATTGACAATCTCAAAAACCAGCCCTTTTAATCGCTCGATCGGACATGATATTATTTGTCATGTGTCATTTGTCATTTGTTATTGATTCTTTATTATTAGTCAGTCAACAGTTAACCGTCAACAGTTAACCGTCAACAGTTAACCGTTCACAGTTAACCGTTCACAGTCAATTAAACTTCCTCTGACTGGTTGATTCCTTCTGCGGGGACGGGGATGGAGTGACCGGTGCGACTGCGCCACCAAGCTAGCAGCGTACTGGCAATGAAAATACTCGAATACGAACCAGCAATAAAGCCGACAATCAAAGCTAAAGCAAAGTATTTGAGGGTTTCGCCACCAAACAAAAAGATTGAAAACAATGTCAGCAGGGTGGTAAACGTTGTGTTAATTGACCTTCCCAGGGTCTGCATGACAGCATCATCGACAATTTGATCGATCGACTGTCCCGGATTTAGCTTGATTACTTCGCGCACGCGATCGTAAATTACCACTGTATCGTTAACAGAAAAACCGATAATTGTCAAGAGAGCGACAACAAATAAGCTGTCAACTTCCACTCCTTGAACTAAACCCAAAAACGAGAAAACACCAAGAGTAACCAACACGTCGTGGAAGAGAGCAACGAAAGCAAAAAAGGCATAATCCAACTGAAAGCGGAACGTTAGATATACCGTAATTCCAGCAAAGGAAAGGAATAAAGCCAACAATCCCGAAGTAAATAATTGTTTACCGAGGGTAGGCCCAACCGTATCGATTTGAGTAGATTGAGGAGAAAAAGTGCCTATTTTTTCGCTCAAAGCTGTTTGCAAATTAGTCCGCTGTTCGACATCCAAAGTTTTTGTTCGCAGTGACAAACCGCGCTGTTCTTTGCCGATAACTTGAAGGCTGCTGCCACCTAAACCTTGGGTGTCCAGGACTTCACGGACAGCAGGAAGATCGATGGGTTTACAATTTTCCGGTTTCGTGCAGTCGAGTTCAAATTGCAGCCGAGTGCCACCGACAAAATCTAAACTTGGGCGCAGTGGTGCGCGGATGTCGGGACGAGTCCAAGAAATCGCCATCGACACTATACCTGCGAGGATTATAGCGGCGGAAATACTCCACCAGAGCGATCGCTGTTTGATTACACTGAATTTCATAATTTGAAGGAAGAGGGAAGGCACGACACGGATTTTGACACAGATACACGGATTAATTATTGAGCGTGACTCAGAAGTTAACAGTCAACCGTCAACCGTCAACCGTCAACCGTCAACCGTCAACCGTCAACAGTCAACAGTCAACAGTTAACTATTAGCAGTTTTCGACAAATCGGGACAGAACCACTGAGGTTTCCGCAATGCTGGAAAGCTCAATACTACGAAAAGCAGAGTGCGGCTGCAAGTGAGCGCAGTAAACATACTCACTCCCACCCCCAATGCCAGAGTTACAGCAAACCCTTTAACTAAACCAGCGCCCAACCAGAACAAAGCAGCACAAGCAATAACTGTTGTGACGTTGCCGTCTAAAATGCTGGAAAAAGCGCGGTAAAAACCAGATTCTACCGATCGATAAAGCGACTTCCCCGCCCGCAACTCTTCCCGCGTGCGCTCAAAAATCAGCACGTTAGCATCCACAGCCATCCCGATGCTGAGCACAAAACCAGCTATTCCCGGCAGTGTTAATGTCACTCCCAAAAGCACGAAAGCTGCCCAAGTTAACAGAGCATAAATTAACAGCGCAATATTGGCAATTACGCCGGGGAGTCGATAGTAGGCAACCATGAAAATCAAGACTAAAACTAAGCCGCCGATACCTGCGTTAATACTGCTTTGAATGCTGTCTTTACCCAAGCTAGCGCCGATGGTGCGGTTTTCTACAATTTCGACCGGCACAGGCAAAGCGCCGCCCCGCAATTGCACTGCCAAATCGTTGGCTTCTTGCGTTGTAAAGTTGCCTTGAATTACGGCACTCCCACCAGTAATTCCTGTTTGGGCAAATTCAACGCCGACGACTGGAGAACTGATCATTCTTTCGTCTAGGAAAATACCGATACTGCGTCCGGTACCGGCTAAATTTTTAGTGAGTTGGGCAAAGAGTTCGCCTCCTTTGGTATCGAAAACAAGAGCAACGTTCCAGTTGTTCCCAGAGGCCAAGGGTTGAGGTTGAGCGTCTTTGAGGTTTTCGCCGCCGAGGCCGCTGCTTTTGAATAGTTTGGCGATCGCCTCATTGCTTCTTTTCAAAGCAGCCTGATTTTCTTTAATTGCTGCCTCATTCGGGCTAGTTTTCAATTCTTCTTGTTTGACCAGCAATTCCTGCTGCAACTGCCTTTCAATGCCCAATTGTGCTTCTGTTCCGGGCAGTTGTTCCAGAAATTCTAGCTTGGCCGTGCCGCCCAAAACTCGTTCTGCTTGCTGCGGGTCATTTACTCCGGGCAACTGCACGAGAATTTGGTCTTCTCCTACTGTTTGGACTAATGCTTCGGAAACACCCAAACCGTTGACGCGGTTTTCGACAATCCGCCGCACTGCTTCTAACATTCCCTGGTCAATTTTGGGAATTGTGGGGGTAGTTTTTACTTGAATTGTGAGTTGCGACCCTCCTTGCAAGTCTAATCCCAGCCGCGTTGGAATTGTTACTATTACAGTAATGGCGGCGATGATTAAAACAAAAATTAGGGCTAATAGGGAACGTTGTTTTTGCATATTTAATTATTAGTCATTGGTCAGTTGGCAGTTGTCAGTTGGCAGTTGTCAGTTGGCAGATTTTAGTCATCAGTCATCAGTCATCAGTCAACAGTCATCAGTCAACAGTCAACAGTCAACAGTCAACCAATGACTACTGACTAATCACTATTTATACTCGCAAAGCTACCATTTTTTGGACGGCTTCGACAATTTGATTGGGCTGGACAATGGTCAGTCTTTCCAAATTGCCGTTGTAAGGTGTGGGAATATCTTGTGAAGACAGGCGCAAAACCGGTGCGTCGAGTTCGTCAAAAAATCGATCACTAATCGAAGCAATTAGTTCGGCGCCGATGCCTCCTGTTTTCATGCACTCCTCTACAATAATTACTTTGTGAGTTTTGCGAATGGATGCGCCGATGGTCTCCATGTCCAGGGGTTTGAGAGAAATCAGGTCGATTACTTCTGGATCGTAACCTTCTTTTACCAGGGCGGGCACGGCTTGCATGACGTGGTGCCGCATCCGGGAATAAGTCACGATTGTGACATCTTTGCCCGATCGCACAATTTCTGCTTTGTCCAGCGGCACTAAATATTCTGTTTCTGGCAAATTTTCTTTCAGGTTGTAAAGAAGAACGTGCTCGAAAAACAGAACGGGGTTATCGTCGCGGATGGCTGATTTTAAGAGTCCTTTGGCGTTGTAGGGAGTCGAACAGGCGACTATTTTCAAACCCGGTACTGCTTGGAAATATGCTTCTAGGCGCTGGGAGTGTTCCGCGCCGAGTTGCCTGCCCACGCCGCCGGGCCCACGAATTACCATTGGCATTTTGAAGTTGCCGCCCGATGTGTAGCGCAGCATTCCGGCATTGTTGGAAATTTGGTTGAAGGCCAGCAGCAAAAAGCCCATGTTCATGCCTTCGATGACCGGCCGCAATCCCGTCATTGCTGCGCCTACTGCCATGCCTGTAAAGCTATTTTCGGCGATCGGGGTGTCGAGCACTCTAAGTTCGCCGTATTTGTTGTAGAGGTCTTTGGTGACTTTGTAGGAACCGCCGTATTGACCTACGTCTTCGCCGAGTACGAATACGGCGGAGTCGCGGGCCATTTCTTCGTCTAACGCCTCGCGGAGGGCGTTGAACAATAAGGTTTCTGCCATAGGAGGTTAAGCAATGATTGCAGGAGGGTCAGACTAGAATATTAACCTTTTGGGGGTGTCGATCTAGGAGTCGATCGCAAATTCGGCAGTTAAAACCTGAGATTTTGCCAATCTTTATCATAACATTTGTATTATGTCAATCAATATTTAAGTCATGCAACCTTAGCTGTAGGGTGTGTCGGGATCAACAATCCTCAAGAAAAAGCGACAATCTAGTAGCGACGCACCTGTGCTTGCAAGACTCGTGGAAACAAACCTATATGTAAGGTGCGTCGCCACTCGAAAAGTCGATATAATTTAGAGATTAAAAATGGCGACGCACCCTACGAATACTAAGCTTTTGTCGCATTCTATGCCGTTTAACAGCAGAAAAACACCATGCTCCAGACAAAAACTCAACTCACTTTGGAAGAGTTTCTCACTCTTCCCGAAGGAGAAGGCGATATTACCTACGAACTTATTGACGAGCAAGCAGTACCGAAGATGTCACCTAAAAAATTTCATTCTCGCCTCACCCGAAGCCTAATAAAAATCCTCGAACAGTGGGGTGAGGAACGGGGAGAAATTGGTGTAGAATGGGCGGTAAGATTAACCAGACTGGGGCGAGACTGGGTGCCAGTACCCGATCTTTTATATGTTTCTTACGAACGCTTATCTCCTGACTGGAATCAAGATGAAGCCTGTCCTGTAGCCCCAGAATTAGTCATAGAAATTATTTCACCCGAACAAACTTTCGGTCAGTTAGCTGCTAAAGCGAGAGATTATTTAGATGCTAAGGTATTGCGGGTTTGGATAGTAGATAGCAAGGCGAGAAGCATTACAGTTTTTTACCCCGATGCAGCACCGCAGACTTATATGGGAGATACGCTATTAATAGATACACTTTTTGATGGGTTAGAATTTACGGCTTCACAGCTATTTCAGATGGCAAAAATACCATAAACTTTTTTGGGATGAGTGTGTGTTAGTTCACAAGCTATTCCATTCTTCAAGAGTAATTTGCCTTTCTATAATCTCCTCGGTCTCTCGAATCATCATCCGTAGCTGAGGGACAGAATACTCATCATTAGAGGGAATCGTTAATCGATACTCCTGATAAATCATAAACTGGTGCTTACTTCCAGAAAAAGGGCCAGAAAAGCCTAGCTGTTGTAATTTCTGGATGAACTCTCGACGCTTACAAGGTGTCCAACGGCTCAAGGCTAGGCTCCTGATTTAAATCAATATTGTCAATGACGGGCATTCGATGTCGCAATTTCAACCCTAGCAAAATCCAGTCTTCCAAAGTTGATCGCAACTCATTTTGACACTCTTTTAAAGTTGAACCAAAGGCGATGACTCCCTTGCAAACAGGAATTTTCCCAACAAAGCTATGATCTTCAAGTTTGTCATACATAGCCTCAGCCATTGCTTTGTCAACGTATTCGCTCAGAATGAATTTTACAGTCATTGAGTTTCCTTTTGCTTGTCGAATATTGGAATCTCCTTCACAGTTACATCCATTATATTTGTTTTTGTCAACCTCCGGCATTTATATCTCTGAAAAATGTTTTTGCAATAAATCGTGAATAAATCGGTAGCGCCGATCGCCCGTTTTTTGCAGCAACAAGCGATCGCCCGCAGCATCGAGAAAACGCCTGTAATCCCAAGGAATGCAGCCGCTAGACCACAGCACGAGGCGCAATACAAAACTTTCAATCGCCGGAATTCCAGGCAACAAAGCACTAATTACCGCAGCAACCGCACCCGCAATCAATCCCCAAATTGACCCGGAGACTAGGGTGGCAATTAATCCCAAAATCACCCAAATCAGGCCGCCAAGCAGCTTAACTCCAAACTGATACTTGCGCCGTTCATCGGCTGTTTGCAGCCAGCTAGAGGGTATGCGATCGAGGTAAAATTCTTGAATTCCTTGCTGTTCCATCCTTCTCGCCAACCATCCCAGCCAGTGGCGAATTTGTTCCGGCCGCAGTTCCTTACCTCTGGGATACTGCTTGACTTCCCCGGTCATTTGGTGGCGAATATAGGCAGTTAACAGATATTTGCGCTGTTCTTCTGCGGAAGTAATGCGCTTCCAAGCTTCAATTAAAATATCGTCGTAAGCCAGAGCCATCATGCTCAAAAGCAAGGGAACTTTTGCCAATTTCAACAACTCCGGCTCATGCTCAATGCTGTACCAAAGTTCGCGGCTTCGGGCTTCTAGCAGATAATTTTGGATTTTAGTTTCTGTTAAAGGTTTCAATAAAACCGCTGCTTGCAGGCGAAATCTAGTATCGCAGTTTTTGTAAGCATCAAAACTGCTGCAAGCTACTAAATGTTTGGGTTTAAATTCGCTTTCAACAAATTGATTGATTGCTTGAATGCAGATATTTTGGCGGTGGGTTTCTACTTCGTCCAAGCCGTCGAGGAGAGGCAGCAATTTTTGTTCGGCAAGCCATTTTTTGCCGACAGCAGGAGAGATGCGGTATTTAAACTGAAGTTGAGCAATTAACCAATCTGCGATCGCCCCGGATTCTGCTTTCCATGATCCGAGTTCAAACAGCACTGGTACTGGCAAACTAGCATCTTTTTGGGCGCGGGAAATTAACACGCGAGCTAATTCTAGCAGCGTCGTAGTTTTGCCTGCACCCGTCGCTCCCAAAATTACCAATTTGCCACCGGTGCGATCGAACACTTTGGCAATGCTGGCTTTGGGAGGAAGCCGAAAACTCGGACGGTTCCCCGCTTTCACTTCCACATCCCAACAGCGGTTAACACCAACAGGCGACGAGTCTTGACTGAGGTTAGCCAGCACAGCAGCGTGCAAAGACTGCGCGAGGCCTGCTTGGACTTCCTGCTTCACCTCCTCCAATAATCGATCGCGAGGCGGTTGTAATCTCAGAGGAATCAATTTTGACATTTTATGTACCTCGCGCTGAACGCTTACTTTCGCAAATTTGCGCGCAAATAACCCAGAGCAAGATTACCATCAGTATAGGCGTCCAGTATATATTGACTCAAATTATTGCGACAATTATGGATCTGAAATTTTATCTAAAAATCCTGACCAAGAATTTCAAAGCTGGTACCCGCCACGTGATTTATCCGTGGAATCAATCCCAAATCGAAAATCTAAAATCCTCAAGCCCCCGAATTTATCTGGCGCAAGTCAATCCAAAATCCAAAATCTAAAATCTAAAATCGAATGACCCTGTGGCCCGCACTAGGTGTTTCCACTATAAATTAACTGGCGATCGCCTCAACTCCCAAACAAAAATTATTAGTATAGATACAGAGAGGATTTTTTATGTCATTTACGAAGGGTCAAATCATCACAGTAAGCTTAGCAGGAGTGGCAACAGCGGTGGGAGTGGCTGTTGCAACTATACAGTCGGGTGCGATGAAACAATCCCATCCTCCCCTCGCTGAATCACCGGCATCCACCAGAAACCAGATTGCAGGGCCGACGAACAACCCTGAATCTCGGCAACCAGAACCTCTGCAAGCACAAACCCCGGCTGCAGAATCTCCGAAATCCCCACCCCAACCTGCAAAAACCCCGGCTGTTCAATCCTCGGTAGTTGCAGGAGTCTCTGGATCAAAAGTTGAGCCAGTAGTTGTCACACCGCCAAATTCGGGTTGCAAAATCAGTATGGCTGTAGTCAGCGATCCGAATCCACCGCTAAATGTGCGATCGATCCCGCAAGTAAGGGGCAGCCAAATAGTAGGAAAACTTAAAAATAATACCTTTGTTTCAGTCGCCGAAGAACAAAACGGTTGGCTGCGAATTACAGATCCGCCCGGTTGGATTGCCAAAAACCGCACCGAAAGCAGTTGTTCTAACGTCAACCAGCAGATTAATTTTCGGCCGGGAGGAGATGAGGCAATTGTTAAAGGTCGAATTATCGGCGGCGGCAGCCACTCTTACCGGATTCGCGCCCGAAAAGGTCAAACAATGACTGTTAGGAATCGGAAAGATGTTTTTCCGCAAATTATAACTCCTCGTGGCCAACTATTAGCAGGAGAGCCTTATCAAGGCAATGAAACAGAGTGGACTGGAAAAGTGCCAGTAACAGGCAATTACACATTACAATTAGACTCGAATTTCCGGGGATATGAATACGAATTTTCGGTACAAGTGCGATAATTTCCCTGATATCTGTAAGGACACGGGAGTGCCATCTTCCTACCCGGATCTGCGACTTTTAATCAATAGTATAATTAAGGAATCGCCCCAAGGGATATATCAAGAATTGCAAATTTCTGCCAATCTTCCGAATCAAAGTGCCACCATTCGGTTGTGATACCCATAAATCCGTGTTTTTTCATCGCATCCTTAAGCACTTGACGATTTTTCCGAGATTCTGCGCTGCCGCCTTGATAATCTCCGTGAGCTTTTTCGGTAAAATCATCATAAGGAGTAGGCATTTCTAATTCTTTGCCAGTGCGATCGACTAAAGTCAAATCAATAGCAGCACCGCGATTGTGCCGCGAACCCCTAGCAGGATTAGCAACATAGCGCGGATCTGGCCAAGCTTGCCACATTTGCTTAGTGACAGAGAAAGGCCTGTAGCAATCGTAAACTTTCAAACCCAATCCGATTTTTTCCAAATCTGTTTGAACTAGCCCTAACTTTTGAGCAACAGAACTTCTCAAAGCGCATTTCGATATAGGGTAAAGTTTTCGTTTCAAAAAATTGTTAGTAGTGGCGTATCGGATATCGAGGCGAATGTTGGGATTTACAGTGCGGATGTCAACCAGTCGTGCTCCACTGGGAAGTTGACTCATGAAAATGCTTTCAGGTACTACTGGGTTGGGTTCGGGTTGGGTAATTTGCACTTGTGGCGGCTCCTGGGCGCTAATAGATGTTGTATAATTCAGTGTGGTTGTAGATAGTAATATTAGAGCGAATACAATTAAATATTTTGTAAATCGGTTTAATTTCATAGCTGTGTTAAGTGGATATTTAATAGAGTTTTTACATTGGATATTTTGGGGAATTTTCGCGCTTTTCGTGTTGTCTGTCATCCCGCCAGACCGACAGGGGTTGAAACCCCTGTCTCATAGCTAAAGTCCTCTGAAGAGGACTGAAATATTTCTCTAAAACTTTTATTTTATGAGTCTTTCAGTCGGTTTTAACCGACTTTAGCTATGAGACGGGGGTTTTAACCCCCGGCGGACTGTGAAACAAGCGCGAGAACGCTCGCTCTCTTTTCTCTCTGAGTCATTTTTAATTGTTAATTGTCCTCAAATTCCCAAGCGCTGATACACTAAATCTAAGTGCCTCAATTGATATTGCGGATCGAAACAATCATCAATTTCTTTGGTGGTCATCTTAGCTGTTACCCGATCGTCCTTAGCAATTAAATTGTAGAAATTGCCGCCCGGTTTGTTCCAAGCTTCGTGAGCACAAGATTGCACAATTTTGTATGCGTCTTCGCGACTTGTGCCTTTTTCTACTAAGGCTAACATGACGCGCTGGCTGAAGATGACTCCGCCGTAAAGGTTCATGTTTTGTTTCATGTTTTCGGGATAGACTAGCAGGTGTTTTACTAAGTCTGTGGTTTCTACTAACATGAAGTGAGTTACTGTAGAACTGTCGGGCAAAATCATCCGTTCTACGGAACTGTGAGAGATATCTCTTTCGTGCCAAAGCGCTACGTTTTCTAAGGCTGCGACGGCGTTGGCGCGGACGATTCTAGCCATTCCTGTCAGTCTTTCCGATCGAATCGGGTTGCGTTTGTGGGGCATGGCGGATGAGCCTTTTTGCCCTTTGGAAAAGAATTCTTCGACTTCGAGAACGTCGGTGCGTTGCAGGTTGCGGATTTCTACTGCAAAACGCTCGATCGATGCTGCTAAGAGTGCTAAGGTTTGGACGTATTCGGCGTGTCGATCGCGCGAAATGACTTGAGTGGATGCGGTATCCGGTTCGAGTCCGAGGTTTTGACAGGCGATCGCTTCAATTCGCGGGTCAATATTAGCATAGGTTCCGACTGCGCCGGAGATTTTGCCGACTGCAATGGACGATCGCAAATTCACTAATCGGGCGCGGTTGCGAAAGACTTCTGCCAGCCATCCTGCTAGTTTAAAGCCAAAGGTGATGGGTTCGGCGTGAATTCCGTGCGATCGGCCAACCATGACGGTATTGCGATGCTGTTGAGCCTGATAGCGAATAGCTTGACTCAATTCTTCGACACGTTCTAACAAGATATTGACGCTGGCGACTAATTGCAGCGCCAAAGCAGTATCCAGCACATCGGAACTGGTTAAGCCGAGGTGAATGTAGCGGCCGGCATCGCCTACATATTCGTTGACATTTGTCAAGAAAGCGATCATGTCGTGGCGGACTTCGGCTTCAATTTCGAGGACTCGTTTGGGGTCAAAATTAGCCTTAGCTTTGATTTCTTCGACTGCGGCGGCGGGGATGTAGCCGAGTTCGGCTTGAGCTTCGCAGACAGCGATTTCTACTTGCAGCCAGCTTTTCAGTTTGGCGGTTTCAGTCCAGATGTTGCCCATTTCGGGCAAAGTGTAGCGCTCTATCACGGTGGGAGTTGGGGAATGCGATCGTCCTATTGTACCTCTGCGAGGCGATGCAAGGGCCATAGGATTTAGCATGGGGCCCAGAAACCGGGTTTTTACCGAATCTGCGGGCTACAACGGGTCTTTTCGTAAAAACCCGGTTTCTTTGGTTGGAGTGCAGAAACTAGGTTTTTATATTTTTGTAGTTTGGGCGATCGGCTACAATATCCTAAACCCCGTTAGCTGGCATCACTCATGCCTAAAAAAATCAGAGAATTGAAAAGCCTATTACTAAAAGCAGGCTTTACTTACAGACAGGGAAAAGGCAGTCACACCGTATGGGAACACCCTTTATTACCTGAAAAAATTACATTATCAGGTAATGATGGCGATGATGCACCAAATTATCACGAAAAAAGAGTAATTTCTGACTTGCAGAAACTGAAGGAGATAGAAGAATGAATAGCCATTATAGTCTCATCATCCAGTGGTCAAAAGAAGATCAGCTTTTTGTTGTCAGCTTGCCTGAATTTACCGATGTCATGCAGCCTTGCACTCACGGACACACTTACGAAGAAGCGGCAAAACACGGACAAGAATTGTTAGAAACATTGATTGAACTTTATCAAGAAGATGGCAAACCTCTACCAGAACCTCAGACGTTGGGGAAACGATTACAGATTGCTTAAAGTTGTTATACAATCTCTGCTATCATTAACCATAAACACCAACTAAAAACCCTATGACTTCTCAAGCCTCCAACCCAAATGTCCAAGACCTGCAAAGACAGGTAATTGCCCTGTTACAAGAAGTTAGCACTCTGATGGGTCGCGCTAGCAAAGAACTTAAGTCTGAGGATAGCTCAGAAAACAAGTACCAGATATATCAACAGGAAATTGCAAAGGAGATTGGTACAGTCACAGACCTAAAACTCAGAATGGCTATTGCCGCACCGATGAATGCTGGCAAATCCAAAATTATTAATGCCATTATTGGTCAAGAACTCCTGCCGAGTTCTGCTACAGCGATGACCACACTGCCAACAGAGATTGTATTGAAAGAAAATGCTGCAGAGCCGATTCTAAAATTGAGTCCTAGAATTTGTGAAGCATTTAAGAAAGCATTGGATGCTATCAGGCAGCAAATTCAGCAGCAAGGGATGGAAGAAGTTCTTAAGCATACTGGTGAATATCCGCATTTAGCAAGTTTACTCGAAGAAATCCACAGCGATAGAGATTTTGGAATTTCAGAAGAAATCTCTGGCAGTAAGAATATCAACAAGATCCTGACAGAGTTGAATCATATTATCCGTCTTTGCAATATTCTGGCAGTATCCCAAGCTCGAGATCCTCTCCAGTTGCTTAATGACAATGACATTCCATCTATCGAAACTCCTTTTTTCAGAACAGAGCAAAATCAACAACTAGAGAAGCTAGGTAATCTTGTAATCGTTGATACGCCTGGGCCAAGTGAAGCCGGAGTCAGCGAAAAGCTAGAAATTGTAGTTTCCAAGCAACTTAAGCGTAGCCAACTTGTGCTACTTGTCCTGAATTTCACTGAATTGAGGGCTGAAGCAGCCGAAAAGATTAAAGCAGAAGTTCACAAAGTTATTAGAACAAGCAGTCAAAAAAATTTATATGTTTTAGTTAATAAAATCGATGAGCGTCGTCGAGGTGACATAGATACCGAAATGGTAAAACAATTTGTTGCTAATAACCTCCAACTTGCCAACACAGACCGCGTATTTGAAGTTTCTGCTAGGCAAGCATTCTGCGCTAAGGATTTTCTCCGTCAATCATCTCTCAGTAGTCAAGATATTAAAGATCCTGAAGCTGCCGAAGCATTAGCTAGAGAAGTCTGGCCTGTTGATTGGGAGGATGAACTCAAGGATGTAACTGTAGAGGAATTACAAAAGAAAGCGGTAAGACTTTGGAAAGCATCAAAGTTTGCATCTTTTCTGGAAGAAGCAATTAATGTAATTTTGCGACAAGTTGCCCCCCGCTGCATGGAGTTTGCATTGAATCGTTGTCTTATTCATCTAAATGATTTATGTAATAATGCAAAAAATGACCTGACTTACATTAACAGTAATGCTGAAAAGCTCCAGCAAGCAATTGAGGATCTTAAAATAGAGCTTTCTAGTCTAGCTGCTTGCCGTCGGAATCTAGATGAAGAGGTTGCCCAAACAAAAAAGCAAATAAAGGAAACGGTAAACGCCAACCTAGAAAACCTCAAAAAAGACGTAAAAAACGAACTTGACACACTATTGAAAAAGTATGTTTTAGATTCTGCTATAAAAGTATTTTCCAATTTGTGGGACGACATATCCAATAGGTTTAATAGAGATAAGGATGAATTTGAATTTGATAGTAAGCAAGATGCCAAGCTATTCGCTGAGCAAATAGCAGCTTCGGCGAAGCAAATTATTGAACGTCAATTGGATGTCGCTTGTAAACAGACGGATACACAGACTGAAGGCAGGATTCAAAAATTATCCGAGTCACTAGATAATGAAACTAAGCCTATTATTGAACGCGCTCAAGATCGGTTAAAAAGAGATTTTGATGTTATTTTTAAGCCAGATATACTCAAGCTAGTTGATATTCACATAGAAGTGAATACCCCTGATCTTGAATTCAGAGGGTATGGATTATCTGATTTACTCACAGCATTGTTAGAAGAAGCATTTGGTGGTTTGTTGGTGCAGTTTGGTGCTCGTTTAGTGGCAATGGTAGCTAACCATCCAATACTGAGCGCAATTTATGGTGGAGTTAGCACCTTTTTTGGTTGGTTCGGTGTGAACTTAGACAAACATGTATATAAAGAAAGATATACAGTTAACATAATCCTTTTCAAGGGTGAAATAGTTAAATTCTTTGACAATAAAGTCGAAGAAATTCAAGAACAATCTAACCGATTGATTGAGCAATCATTGGATAAACAAATTAAAAGGTACTTTGATGATCTAGACTCTCTTCTAGGTGATTATAGGAAGGATTTGGAGCAATCACTAAAAGCTCAAGCTTTACCTTTAGAAACATTGAAAGAATTAAAGCAAGCGCTTGAATCCTTTTCAGTAGGTAATGATAAATTACAGGTCGATAAGTTGAAAGAGAAGGCTAATGAACTTCTGAGTCAGACAAAACCATTAATAGCAAGCTGAGATGCGCTTACGTTTTTTACTAATTTAAGATTTCTCGAACAGGAACTTATTAACTAAACTAGCTTTGTTCAAAGTAATATCTGCCAAATATGGAATAAGTGCAAAGCCGATACACTCTGCTAAACGAGGCGGCACGGCATTTCCAATTTGCCACATGGCCTTTTTCATTGAACCTTCAAAAATAAATGAATCCGGGAAACTTTGCAATCTAGCCATTTCGCGAGCTGAAATAACGCGATTGAGATAAGGATGAATATGAGTGCCACCGTGATTTTCTTTAACAGTCATACTCGGTTTTCCCGGATACTGTCGCTTGAAAGCATCGGCGTAGCTTTCGTACAAGGAACCGCCTGGTGGAACTTGAGCAAGTCTTTCCATGTACTCAACAGAATGACGAGTCCATTCGTGGTTAATTTGTGGTATGGGAGTATACTCTGGTAAATCATCAATTGCTGACTCAATCGCTTTGTATTGTTCGGGCAACAATTGCGGCTTCGGATAGGGATTTTGCATCCCAAATCTATTGGCAATAAAAATCGCTCGCGGGCGGATTTGCGGGACTCCATAGGCGGCTGATTCCAGAACAGCAACGGACATATTGGGATAGCCAATTTCCTGAAAAGCCTCGCAAATCGCTTGCTTAACCGCTCCTTTTTGTATAGTCAATATTCCGGGTACGTTTTCCATGACAACATACCAAGGACGTATTTCAGAGACAACGCGGACAAACTCTCTAAATAAGCGATTTCGAGGGTCGTTGGGGTCGCGTTTGCCTGCAACTGAGAAGCCTTGACACGGCGGGCCGCCTACAACAACATGAACTTCTGGCGAACCGATTTCAGCGAGCAACTTTTGGGGATTTAAGTTTTTTATATCGTCGCACAAGTGATGGCAATCGGGAAAGTTTTTTGTGTGAGTTGCCGAGGCGATCGCATTAATTTCAACACTTGCTACTGGTCGAAAACCTGCTTGCAATAAACCTTGAGTCATGCCGCCAGCACCGCAAAAAAGATCGACAAATGTATAGTCTGATTTTGGCAGTGACTGAGATTCAATATCAATGAATATCTTGTAGGGGTCGCAGTCATTTGCTTCTAGTTCGCGTTGGATGCGTTCGTAACGCCCTAATTTTGCTTTCTTCTGCTTTTTGGCAGGAATTGGTTCTGACTCATTTGAGAACAAAGACAGTTGTATTGCTTCCATTTTATATTTTTTTACTGCGTTCTATAGCAATCCTCGCATCATTTGTGAATTTCTTACTCCCTCCCCTTGATAAGGGGAGGGTTGGGGTGGGGTAAAAAGTTTACGACTCCTGCAAGGATTGCTATATCTGATGTTGCCCACTTGGGCCAGGGTGTAGGGCTCGATCGCCCTTGGAGTCGGAGAGTGCGATCGTCTCACATATTGCACCATTCTCGCTTAACACGCTTTCCGACCTGTTCCACAAAGAGTGAATTTTTTTGTGGGCTGGGCCCCAGAGTCCGCCCATAACAGGCTTATTGAGAATGCGACAAGATGTGAGTTGTAACTGAGATGTTGCACCATTCTCAAGAACAGGCAAGATGCCTGTTCCACAAGAGATGAATTTTATTGTGGAACAGGCATCTTGCCTGTTCCTAAAAAGCTTATTGAGAATGGTGCAATATGTCAGTTGTCAGGCAGTATTCTCCTAAAAACCTGGTTTCTGAGTACCCGCGCCTCGATTTTCAGCTTTTAGAGAGATGTGAAAACTCGCCCGATCGCTACACTATGATTAACTAGGAACTCAGCAATTTGGGAGACTAGGTGAATTGAAATTCGTGTCCGACCCGCGAATAACAGTCAAAATCCGCAAAATGAACGAGCGGGTGCGGTGGCAAGAACAGTCGATCGTCCATCGGGGAATCGACCAAACTCGGATGGTTTTAGAATCTCAAACCACCGACTCTCCAGAGTTTTCGTTTTTAGTCGTAGGCGACAGCGGCACGGGCAATCACCGCGGTTACAATCCCCAGCGGCAGATTGCCGAACAGATGGTCTCCGAGCGCGAAACTTGCCGTTTCGTCCTCCACACGGGCGATGTAGTTTATCTCGTAGGTTCCAGCGAATATTACTTGCAAAACTTTATTCGCCCTTACCGAGAATTTATAGTCGGCGGCGAGCATCCCTCTCGGATTGCCTACGATCGCATGGTGTTTAACTTTCCGTTTTTGCCCGTACCAGGAAACCACGACTATTACGACTTGCCGATAGTCTACGGCCTTCTGTCGGCGACAGCTTTGCCGCTGCGGCGGCTGTTGGGTGCCAAGTTGGATCTCGATGTCGGCTGGCACGGTTCCGATCGCGGAAATACCTACGCCAAAGCCTTTCTCGACTACCTCAAAGCTCACAAAATGCCGGGAGAACTCGATCGCCACCTAGACGCCCACTACACCGCCAGCACCAGCACAGGCCGCTGCATCCGCTACCAACCCGGACACTTTACCCGCTTACCCAACCGCTACTACACCTTCCGCAGCGGCGGCATCGACTTCTTCGCCCTCGACTCCAACACCTTCAACGAACCCTTACCGATCCCGAAAACCAAACAGGGCGACATTCGCCGCCAGAATTTGGAACTCGATCGCCAGAAGTTGGAACAAGAAAAATTGGCAATGCTCGAAATGTGCGATCGGCTCAAGCCGGAGATTCCCGAGGAAGACGAACAGCTAGACGACTTGACCGCCAAATTAGAGCAAGTTGACGAAATGCTGATGGATATTGACAAACAACTGTCCCCCGACAAAACAGCCGCCACCGACGTTGAACAGCTCGAATGGCTGAAAAAAAGGCTGATTAACTCTTGGGGCGATTCCGAGGTGCGGGGGCGGGTAATTTACCTGCACCATCCCCCCTACGTGACCGAGGCGACAAAGTGGAATCAAGCTCAAACTTTGGCGGTTCGGTGGCGATTGCGCGAGGTACTCGACGGGGTGGCCGATGCAGTTGGGGATGTGGCGCGGGGGCGTCCGCTAGTAGATTTGGTGCTGACGGGCCACGCTCACTGTTTGGAATACCTGCGGACTGGGAATACCGGACACGGCGACTCTGGGATTAATTGGATTGTCTGCGGGGGAAGCGGCCACAGTCTCCGCCGCCAGCGCCCGGAAGGGCCGGTGTTGGAGGAAGCATTGAGTCCTGAAGCTTATCGCTTGGCGCGGGAGTCTGGTTCGGAAACAGCCAGCCGGCGGGTAGCGGAGTCTTTGCTATTTGTCGGCCGCAGCGGTCAAGGTTCCCACAAACGCCGTCCTTATTCGTGTTTGCGGATTGATGTTCTCGACGGATGCCCCCCGAAGTTCCGCATCCGACCTATGGTTGTCGAACGATTTGAGGGGAAATGGCAGGAGATCTCGATCGAACCTTTTGTGATTTAACATCAGTCATTCAATTTGATTGTGGGGAGTAGGGGTTGGGCTTCTAGCCGGCCCAAACAGGCTTTCCGGCCTGTTCCACAAAAATTCAATTTGATTGTGGGTTGGGCACGCGAGCCCGCCCAAACAGGCAAGATACCTGTTCCACAAAACCAACTTCACTTAATTCAGGAGAAAAATTCAATGATTGCTAACTTAACCGCCACCGGCTGGGAAATTATTTACCACCGCGCCCACGCTTTGCTCGCCGCCCAACTTGGCGGACAGTGGAAGCGATCGAAATCTCCGCTTCGCTTGTACGAAACCATAGCCGCGATTTCGCATCACGATGATTTGGAGAAAGAGTGGGAAGAAAATATTTTGACTGAAGCGGGCGCGCCCTTTGATTTTACCTTGCAGACGGAAACTTCTCTGCCGAAAATTAAAGCCATGACGGAGAATTCCCTATATCGTGGTAGGTGGGTAGCCATGCTGATTTCTATGCACATGAGTTATCTCAACGAAGGAAAGCGGGGAGAGTCGAAGGAACTCGACGAGTTTTTGGACGAACAACTGGAAAATCAAAAAAAATGGCAAAAAGAGTTGAATATTTCCGAGGAAGATGCTAAGGCAGCTTATGCTTTTTTCCAGTGGTGCGATCGGCTATCATTAATTCTTTGCTGCCGCGAGTTACCCGCCGGAGAACGAGCTTTAGAAATTGCTGTCGGCCCGGACGGCAAGCGCTACGATATTGTACAGCACAGCAACGAACTCGTGACTGTAACTCCTTGGCCTTTTGAAGAAGATAAGTTTACTGTGAACGTCGAAGCGTGCAATTTGAATCAAGTCAAGTTTGACAGCAACGAGGAAATTAAGGAAGCGTTGCACAAAGCTCCCCGCGAAGTCTTAGAGTGGACTTTTGTGAAGTCTTAACTAAACCTTTGAAAAATAGGTGAGGGTTGTTGTCGAAGTTTAGCGGGCATGGCATTTGTGTTAACTTAATGTTAAAACCATGTCTAAATAAGGGTTATAGTTGAGTATTGATCCCCCCTAACCCCCCTTAATAAGGGGGGGACAAGAACACTCAAAGTCAACCCCTACTCCCCTTATCAAGGGGGATTTAGGGGGAGCGAAACTTCGATATAAACGTTACGTATTACCTATTACCTATTACAAACTATGAAACGTTCAGCTTGCCTAATTTTCAATCCCGTCGCCGGCAACAGCGACCCCGACCAAGACTTAGCTAAAATTCAGGAACTTTTAGAGCCTTTTATTGACTTAGACATTCGGCTGACAACCCCAGAATTAGACGCAGATCAAATCGCCCGCGAAGCAGTTGATAGAGGAGTTGAGGAAATTATTGCTTGCGGGGGCGACGGCACATTATCAGCAGTTGCTGGGGCGATTGTCGGCACAAATATTCCTTTAGGAATTATTTCGCGGGGAACGGCTAATGCTTTTGCTAATGCTTTAGATATTCCGAATACAATTGAAACCGCTTGCGCCACTATTTTTGGAGGGTTGACGCGGGTGGTGGATGCGGCGATTTGCAACGGTGAAATGCCGATGGTTTTGTTAGCGGGAGTGGGTTTTGAGGCGGAAACCGTCGAACTAGCCGATCGCGAAATGAAGAATCGCTGGGGAATGCTGGCTTACATTCTGTCAGGAATTAAACAGTTAAACAATTTAGAAAGATTTGAAGCGGAAATCGAAACCGAAGATAAAATTATCAGCCTTACTGCTGTGGCCGTGACAGTGGCGAATGCAGCGCCGGCTACTTCGATTTTAGCTCAAGGCCCGGCGGGGATTGTTTTTGATGACGGCTTGCTGGACGTGACGCTGGTTGCGCCTCAGAATAAAGCAGGGGCGATCGCAGCTTCTTATCACCTTTTGCAAACAGCTTTGAGTGGCAATCCTACCGATCGCGACGACATCGGTTATTTGCGGGCAAAAAAAATAAAAATTACTACCGATCCGCCTCAAAAAGTGGTTTTAGACGGGGAAATCATCGGCATGACTCCGGTTTCTATTGAGTGCGTTCCGGGAGGTTTAACTATTTTTGTACCGCGAATTGAAGAAGAGCCAGTGGTAGAAAAACTTACTGGTTTAGCGGACATCGAAATTACATTGAAACCATGAAGTTAAATTTTTGAGCGACAGAAACAAAAAGAAAGACCGCCCGGGCGGTCTTTCTTTTTTAGGCTTCTAAAATTTGGCGAATGCGGCGCTCCAAACGTTCGAGATCGAGTCCGCCTTCATCGCGGCTGATGCGGCGCACGGTGACGTTAACATTGCTCAAATCTGCCAGCAAATCTTGCAGGATTTCTTGTTGCTGCCGAGCTTGAGTTATTTCGCGCGGTTCCTGCACCAAATCGCGAACAATTGTATCTTCCGCGCGCGAAGCAACGATCGGGTCTGCTTCGCCGTCTACGTGCACGAAAGTGCGCCGACCAGGCCCCCGTTCTTCTTCAATTGGTATTACTGCTGTTACTCGATCGGAGCGTACATATTTGCCAAATCCCAGGTGGACTAAGACAGAAGATTGTATTTTCATAGATAGCAAGTTTTATTTGTTAGTTATCTATATTTTAACTTTGTCAACTCTGAGATGACCACTAAGCTGAGAGCTATTATTACTACAATATATGTCGGTTTTTTCTCGATATTATCGTTGTCAGGTTGCGGAAAAAATGGTAATATTTTTGGTTGATTTTCCGCCGTCTGATTTCGCACTATCTGACAGTCCGGCAGGGGTTTCAACCCCTGCCTCAAAGCTAAAGTCCTCTTAATAGGACTGAAGAATTTATTCAAAATTCTCGGAGTTGTGAATTGAATTTCATCAAGCAATCTTATTATATATCATATCAATTTCGGTTGGATATGATATGTTGCACCATTCGTGTGAAGTAGGGGCGGGTTCGCCCAGAGCCTTTTGGGGTGCAAATAGGTTAAATAAACCCGCCCGACCCCATCGAAAATCCCTTTATTGACTCTTTGTGCAACATCGAGCGTTCGATCGGAATGATTTAACCACAGAGAACGCAGAGAACACAGAGAAAGAGAAGAGAGAGATTAATAATTCTGATGTTAATAGATTTGATATCATTCAATATCTGGGTTGAATCAAATTACTAAATAAAAATACGATTCCACAGTCCTATGCAAGAGGAGTTTCGCTCTCTCGACAGGGGTTTCAACCCCTGGCGGGATGTCGGACTGTGCGAATATCTGTGAAAATCTCGGAATGTCAGTGGGCGACAGTTCGCTGATGGGTTAACATAAAAATAGAGCAGTTTGCGATCGCCCGCAGCGCATTTCAGGGACACAGCCTACCGATTCGAGATTTGAGCATTACTTCCACGGAAAAACAGGAAAGCCTAAATCATGTTAATTAGTCTCGACTTAGTTATCAGTATCCTGACGACAATTCCCTTCGGCACCATCAAAGACAAGTTTCAGCGCAACGAAACTGTCATCAAACTCTTAAAAAAATTTAACCTCGACCCCGATGCTCCGCCGGCAGATTTTAGCGGAGTTTATGTTTATACTTTAGTAGAATACGGCGCTGGCAAACCCAAGCAGATTTTAGAACTGTTTCGCCAAAAAGAGATTGAATCAGCATTTCGCAAAGCCTTCGAGTCCGACAGCCCAGCCATTTTAATTAAAGCAGGCGATGAATATCTGAATGAAAGTGCTTTAGGCAAAGAAATTCGAGATTTAGGCATTGACCCCAGACGGGAATTCATGGCATTTGCCGCCGTGTTTATGGAAGTAGCAAAGCGGACGCGGACGCTGGGAGATGTGATGGTGGGAAATGCGATATCCTCTTTGCAAAAACGCCTATCTATGGTAATGGATCGCATCGAACGCCTTCCCACTATCGAAGGAATTCGCACCGAATTTGCGCGGTTGGAAGCCGAAGATTATCCCGCACTTCCGGCAGCAGCATCAACTAATATTCAAAAGTCTCAAGCTTTTATTTTATCACAACAAGTTCGTGGGTGGTTTGAAACATTAAGTTATAAGTTTGAAACCTATCAAATCTCGGAGGATAACTATTTTGAGTGGATTATCAATGTTCCTGTCAGACGCAATCGGTACGATCGCATTTTAGTGCGCGGAATTGCCGGAGAAGCCGGACTCAGAGACATCTCAGCCCTGCGCGAGTCGGTGGAAAAACAGCGCACCGATGAAGGATGGTTAGTCACAGCCCGCCGCATCAGTAGCGCTGCGCGGGATGAAGTAGAAAAAGATGAAAATAGCGATATAGCTTGCTTTACCTTCGATGAATTGCTCGACCAAGATGCCGATTTTACCGCTTATCTCGATTGGCTAGAAACTGAAATCAAAAACAGGGAAATTGATACCAAATATGTGCCGCTAGCTTGTACAAAAGAAGAAATTGACCCCGATACTCACCGCAAGATAGGCGTGAGTCATTATGGCGAGCGAGATGGCTGGATTGAAGGTTATATTGACCTGTGGTTGGATGACCCAGTAAAAGAACATATTTCAGTTTTAGGAGAATTTGGAACCGGGAAAACTTGGTTTGCGATGCACTATGCTTGGATGGCGCTGCAACGCTACCGAAATGCTCAAAAGCGCGGCTTAGAACGTCCGCGTTTACCGTTAGTAATTCCGCTGCGAGATTACGCCAAAGCAGTTAGTGTCGAGTCGCTATTTTCCGAGTTTTTCTTTCGGAAACACGAGATACCTTTGGCGGGTTATTCGGCTTTTGAACAGCTAAATCGGATGGGCAAGTTTCTGTTGATTTTCGATGGTTTTGATGAAATGGCCGCTAAGTGCGATCGGCAAGAAACCATCAACAACTTCTGGGAACTAGCAAAAGCCGTCGTTCCCGGCGCAAAAGTCATCCTCACTTGCCGTACCGAACACTTTCCTGAAGGCAAGGAAGGACGGGCATTGTTCAATGCAGAACTGCAAGCATCAACAACCATTTTAACCGGCGAAACTCCCCAATTTGAAGTCTTAGAATTAGAGAAATTTAACGACCAACAAATTAGCCAAGCGCTGTCATTTCAAACAGAAGCGGCGACAGTAGAAAAAGTGATGGGAAACCCGCAACTATTGGATTTAGCGCGTCGCCCTGTGATGACAGAGTTAATTTTGGAAGCATTGCCCGATATTGAAGCTGGAAAACCAGTCGATATGTCGCGGATTTATCTGTATGCGGTGCGGCGGAAGATAGAGAGAGATATCAAAGCAGAACGCACCTTTACTTCGTTAGCAGATAAGCTTTACTTTTTGTGCGAACTGTCTTGGGAAATGCTGTCTACCAACCAAATGAGCCTGAATTATCGCGGTTTTCCCGATCGCATTCGCAGCTTGTTTGGTTCCGTCGTCCAAGAGGAAAAAGACTTAGACCACTGGCACTATGACATGATGGGTCAAACGATGCTAATCCGCAATGCAGATGGGGATTATACTCCGGCGCACCGTTCGTTATTAGAGTTTTTTGTCGCTTATAAATTTGCAGCGGAATTGGGAGTTTTGGCCGCAGATTTTACTGAATTAGTTGCGCCGGAACAGTCTTGTGTAAATCCTAATACTGAGGCTCAATTATACACTTGGTCTAATTATTGTCGGCTTCAGGCTCAGAAGAGAAATAACAACGAACTTATCGCCCCCTTGCAGGGATTTGTTGCTGAAAATTTAAGTAAACTTCGTCAGAGTTTCGGGCAAGCACCACTGACGAAAGCAGTCATGGATTTGTTGTTGCCGATGGTTTCAGAAACCGGGTTGTGGCAGCTTATAGAAATTCTGGAAGCAACGCGGGGTCAAAGTGAAAGTGAAGTAGATTATGTGGGAGGGAATGCGGCGACGCTGTTGTTAAAAAAGGACAAGACTGCTTTAGAAGGTAAAGACCTCTCTAGTGCCGTTATTTTAGGTGCTGATTTTACAAATGCGACGCTGCGCCACGTCAATTTTGCTGAAGCTAATTTGGCTAATTCTGCTTTTACTAAAATCTTCGGCAGCGTTCGATCGGTAATATTTAGTCCTGATGGCCAACTGTTAGCTACAGGTGATACTGATGGCGTAGTTCGCTTGTGGGAAGCTAGCAGTAGCAGAGAAATATTGACCTGTACAGGACATACCAACGTAGTGGAGTCCGTCGCCTTCAGTCCTGATGGTAAAATCCTTGCTAGCGGGAGTTATGAAAATACAATCAAGTTATGGGATGTCAAGACTGGTGAATGTTTAAAAGTTTTGCATGGACATACCGGATCGGTAATGTCAGTCACCTTCAATCCTGATGGAAATATACTCGCTAGCGGGAGTTTCGATCGCACGATCAGGTTATGGGATATCCGCACGGGTGAATGCTGCAAAATTTTGCAAGACCATACTAAAGTTGTATTTTCAGTCGCTTTCCATCCTGTTGGTGAGATGCTTGCCAGTGGCAGCGGCGACAATACAGTAAGGCTGTGGAATGTCGGTACTGGTCAATGCCTCAAAATTTTGCACGGTTATACCAAAAACGTGTTTTCAGTAGCTTTCCATCCTGCGGGTGAAATACTTGCTAGTGGAAGCGCCGACAAAACAGTGAAGCTTTGGAA
Source organism: Microcoleus sp. B5-D4 (assembly GCF_036705145.1). Classification (NCBI taxonomy): domain Bacteria; kingdom Bacillati; phylum Cyanobacteriota; class Cyanophyceae; order Oscillatoriales; family Microcoleaceae; genus Microcoleus; species Microcoleus sp. B5-D4. The sequence goes on from NZ_JAUBTV010000017.1 coordinate 63,976, forward strand.
TATCGGTAGCGGTGAATGTCTCAAAACTTTGGAGGGACATGGCGATCGAGTACGGTCAATAGCCTTCAGTCCTTCGGGCGAAATACTCGCAAGTGGAAGTCACGATCGCACAGCAAAACTATGGGATATCCGCACTGGTGAATGCTTGAATACTTTGCAAGGGCATAGCAATCAAGTAGGGTCAGTTGCCTTCCATCCGGCTGGTGAAATACTTGCTAGCGGTAGTTACGACCAAACGCTGAGGCTGTGGGCGATCGACAGCGGTGAATGCTTAAATACACTGCAAGGGTATAGCAATCAAGTAATATCGATCACCTTCAGTCCAAACGGTAAAATACTTGCTAGCGGCGATGACGAACAAACTGTCAAGCTGTGGGATGTCAGCAGCGGTAAGTGCCTCCAAATTTTGCACGGACACCTCGATCGGGTAAACTTAGTTGCCTTCCATCCTTCGGGTCAAATACTTGCCAGCGCTAGTTATGACCAAACACTGAAACTGTGGGATATTCGCAGTGGTGAATGCCTTCATACTTTGCCAGAATTTGGCAATGAAACACGATCGATCGCCTTCAGTCCTTCGGGTGAAATACTTGCTAGTGCAGGTTATGACCAAACGGTGAGGTTGTGGGATATCGGTACTGGCGAATGCCTCAAAACCTTGCAAGGACATAATAGTTCAGTAAACTCAGTTGTCTTCAGTCCTTTGGGCGAGATATTTGCCAGTGAAGGTTTTGACGGAACGGTGAGGCTGTGGGATATCCATACTGGTGAATGCCTCCAAATCTTGCAGGGGCATACGGGTTGGGTACGCGCGATCGCCTTTAGCCAGAACGGTGAAATACTTGCCAGTGGAAGTATCGATCAAACCGTAAGACTATGGGATATCAACAGCGGTGAATGCCTCAATATTTTTCACGGGCATACTGATTGGATACGTTCAGTTGCCTTTAGTTATTCGGGTGAAATAGTTGCTAGTGGAAGTGTAGATGGAACAGTAAGAATATGGGATATCCGTACAGGTGAATGTCTAAAAATTTTGCAAGATCATACCAGTAGAATTAACTCAGTTGCCTTCAGTTCAAATGAAAAAATTATTGCTGCTTGTAGTCGGGATGGCACAATTATACTTTGGGATGTTGAGACGGGTGAGTGCCTCAAAATACTTAAAAGTGACAGACCTTATGAGGAGATGAATATCACGGGCGTTACGGGTTTAACTGAAGTTGAGAAAGCCACGCTCAAAGCTTTAGGGGCTGTGGAAAATTAATCGTCGCAAAGGAGGAAGTATGCAGTCAGCAATACGGATTACCACCAAAGTTCTGGCAGGAAATAAACTTGAAATTCAAGTGCCGCCTGGATCTGTTGGTGAAGAGGTTGAAGTTTTTGTGATTATACCAGAAAAGCCTCAAGGGGGGCGGCGTAAAGTGTTGGAATTACTTACAGAAATCCGCAGCCGTCATGTTTCCAGAACTGTTGAAGACATTGACCGGCAACTAGAAGAAGAAAGAAACTCATGGGACAACTAAACCTACCATCCTCTGCTACAATTTACTTGGATACACAAGTCATTATTTACACCGTTGAAGCTAACCCGAATTACTATTCGCTTCTTCAACCCTTGTGGGTGAAGTTTCAAACAGGTGAAATTGAACTTATGACCAGTGAATTGACGTTAATGGAAACCTTAGTTTTCCCTCTTAAAAATGCTAACAATATCTTAGTCAGTGACTACGAACAACTTTTATTATCCTCAGATATACAGCTAGTTCCCATCACTCAATCTGTACTGAGAACAGCAGCTAATTTAAGGGCTAATACCCATCTCAAAACCCCTGATGCTATTCATGCTGCGACCGCCATCAGTGAAGGTTGTACGCTGTTTCTCACCAATGACAATGGATTTCGTAATGTGCCCCATCTATCTGTTGTCATCCTGAGTGATGTTTTGGCATCATAATCATAGGCGATCGCCTTCCCAAAAGAATGCTATTCTTCCCTTTGAATATATCTGAAAACCTGTTCAACCGTCAGGTTAAGTTCGGGGAAGGCAGATGACAAAATACGATTTCTGATAGGGCTGACCCACGGGTAGTCAGAAACCGGGTTTTTTACGAGCATACTTCGCTGAGGCCAGCAGAAACGGTCAAAAACCCGGTTTCTAATGTACCCTACTGACTAAATTGCTGAGCGTAGTAGCCAGCATATCGATCGCCCTTTTCGAGCAACTCCTCGTGCGTCCCCGATTCCACAATTCTGCCTTTTTCCAAAACTAAAATGCGATCGGCTCTCCGCACAGTAGCCAAGCGGTGAGCGATAATAAACACCGTGCGATCGCGCATCAATCTTTCCAGCGCTTCCTGCACTAAACCTTCGGATTCCGAATCCAGCGCCGATGTCGCTTCATCCAAAATCAATATTCTCGGATTAAGCAAAACTGCACGGGCGATCGCAATTCTTTGTTTTTGTCCCCCAGATAAATTTACACCTCTTTCTCCCACCCAAGTTTGATAGCCGTCAGGAAACTCACTAATAAATTGATGAGCGTTAGCAATTTCCGCAGCTTTTTGAACATCTTTCAGTTCATAATAAGATTGACCGAAAGCGATATTTTGAGCGATCGTACCCGAAAAAAGAATAGTTTCCTGCGGTACAATTCCAATTTGCCGCCGCAGAGTATTTAAGGTGACATCTTGAATATCAATACCGTCAATTAAAATCTGTCCCGCTTGCGGATCGTAAAATCTGGGTAACAAATTTACTAAAGTAGTTTTACCGGCACCGGATGCACCCACGAGAGCAATCATTTCTCCCGGAAGCACCAACAAACTCATGTTTTGCAGAATGGGTGTCTCTGAGTTATAGGCAAAATTAATGTTGCGATATTCGACTTTGCCTGTAACATGGGGAAGTTCGATCGCCCCAGGCTTTTCGACTACTGTTGGTTGAATTGCTAATAATTCAAAAATGCGATCGCTAGAAGCTTCTCCCTGCTTAAAATCCCCGTAATTAGCAGTGGTAATGGCGATCGGGTCAATTAAAAGTGCCACCCCTGCGATATAACTGATAAATTGAGTACCTGTGAGATTTCCTTGAGAAATTTGCCAACCTCCCAGGAAAAAGAGCAAAATTACGCTCATCGCTTCCAGAAAGCCAACTACAACGAATTGAAGTGCTTTTATTCGTTCTGACAAATACTTAGCGCGCCGGTTTTGTTCTGCTTCTTCTGCAAAGCGGGCAATTTCGTAGTCTTCAGCCACAAATGCTTTGATTAAGCGAATGCCGCTGAATACTTCAGTCAGCAACGCGGATAAATCAGAGATGCGATTTTGACTTTGGCGCGAGTAACTTAGCAGTTTCTCACCAAACCAACCAATTAAAATAGCCATCAGCGGTGCAATAATTAATGCACCCAAGGTTAATTGCCAGTTGAGATAAATCATATATCCCAGGACGGCAATTAGCTGCAAAACACAAGGGATAAACTGATGAAAAAATTTATTTACTACTTCGCCAATGCGGTCAATATCTTCGGTGAGGCGGTAGGATAAGTCTCCGGTTTTGGCGGTTTCAAAGTAGCCGATATTGAGATTTTGAAGATGGGAGTAGACTTTTTTGCGGATTTCCAAAGCAATAGTCAAAGCTGCTTTTGCCATCAGCGTATCTTGACCGTACTGGGCTGTACCGCGAATTAGAAATATAATGGCGCTGAGTGCAGCAATTTGAGCGAACCCTTGTAAATCTCCTTTACCTATAAATTTGGCTGTTTCGCCAACTAGCCACGCTATAATCGGCCAAAATATGGTAAATACTACGGTACAAGCTAATGCTTTACCGATGGTTTGTTTTTGGGGACGGAGGTAGGGTAAGATTTGCCAGTATGTCGATCGAGTTTTCAAGATATTTTGCCCTCGCAAATTCTGTTTTTGGGGATCTCTGCAAGAATATTCAAACTTCGATCCCCCCTAACCCCCCTTAATAAGGGGGGGACAAGATTATTTATTATTCAAAGTCCCCCTTCTTAAGGGGGATTTAGGGGGATCTCTGGGTCACTCATTGCGTAAGTCATAGAGATATCTGAGCCAGAATATGATAACAGCGATCGGACAAATCTCAACAATCATTCTTGAGCGTCTGCATGAGTAGCTACTACCTTAGCCCCCGCGACAACTGCACCCCGAAAGGTGGCTGACTGTCCGGGTGCAAGAGTAACTGGTTGAGCGAAGATAAATCCGTTGTCAATTAAATTGCCTGACTCGTCCAAAACTTCATAATTGACTTTGACATTTTTGATTGTTTTGCAGCCTTGATTAAGCACTTGACCGCTAAAAAAGTTGCCGTCATAATTTGCCGCCGCAATTGACACTTTTGCAGCGATGTTGGAACCGGGAATGCAAGTTTTGGCAGTTCCCGATGCTGGCTGTTTATCGCACAATTTGCCCAAGTCTACTGTTTTGCCGTCGGGGGTTTTCATGTAGCAAAACGGCTCATCAACTGGTAAATTTTGAGCCAGTGTATTTGTAGCGTCTGCAAGCCAAGGACGAGCAGATATCGGCGATATTAGCAAACTCGATAAAGCTACGGTTAAATGTAAAATTTTCATATTTATTCAGGATTTTTTCAAGTTAATTTTACTAAATAGTTTACCTAAAATTTCCGCTTACATATCTATATATAAATAGGTTTCAGTTAATGTTATAAAAATGAGATTGCGTAGCTTGGGCACGAGTGAACTAACCCTCCGTTTCACTGCACCCAACTTTTTCGCGGCAAGGATGTGTTGGGTTTCGTTCCTCAACCCAACCTACAAATCTAAAAAGCTCACTGTCAACTGTCAACTATTTAAATTATGCTATCATAAGACATCACAATTTAGAAAATAAAGTCATGGTCGTTACTCAAAATAACCCAGGACAAAAAACGTTAGAACTGATCGTAACTTGGGAGAAGTTGCCCGACGACTTCCAATTAGAAGAAAAACCAGTGGAGAATACAGGTCAACCGCTAATTGCTGGAGCACTGCGAGAAATCTTAGAACTGAGAGGATCGATCGGGCCACGAATGCTGATAGCCAGCAACTTTGGCATTTGCGCTACAGTCAACGGCGAGTTAGTCATCAAAGCACCAGATTGGGTTTATGTACCGTCGGTACTGCCTGCCGAATCGAGAAGAGACCGCAAAAGTTATACCCCAAACTTGGAAGGAGAAATTCCCACCATTGTCATGGAATTCTTGTCAGAAACAGACGGCGGCGAATATTCTGTCAAACGTACTTTTCCTCCTGGAAAGTGGTTTTTTTACGAACAAATTCTGCAAGTACCAACTTACGTCATTTTTGACCCAGAAACAGGCTTGCTGGAAGTATATCGCTTGGAAAATGGCAAATACGAATTAGAATTTCCCGACGCGGAAGGTCGTCACTGGATGGCAGATATTGGTTTGTATTTAGGAACGTGGCGGGGGGAGAAAGAACAGCGTTCAGGCTATTGGTTGCGCTGGTGGGATGAAGCAGGAAATCTGCTTTTATGGGGTGTAGAACAGTTAGCAGGAGAACGTGAACGGGCCGAACGCGAACGTGAACGGGCCGATCACGAACGTGAACGGGCCGAACGACTGGCTGAATATTTGCGCGATCGGGGAATTAACCCGGACGAGATTATTTGATAAGTTGTACGCCATAAGCTGTTGGGCATCTAAATTGTATTTTTGGGCGGGCTAGAAGCCCAACCCCTACTCCCCACAAGAATTAGATGCACGGGCTAGGAGCAACGGCAAACAAGCATTAAATACGCACCTTACGAGATTATCTAATACTCGGCTTTCTATTCCCAAGATTCCGCGCTCCCGGAATTTTCCGGCTGGGACGGCGATTGTTCAAACTACTCGCAGTTCGAGCATTCAAAGCATTAGCAGAAGGTATCAAACCCAAGTCTTGCAAAATTTCAAAAGCCGCCCTTTGTCCAGTTTCGCAACCGCCTTCCATGTAACCTTGATTTTCCAGCGAAGTGTGTTCCCCGGCAAAATATAAATTGCCAACTCGTTCGCCTTCAACGCCGTACATTTGCGTCCACTGTCCGACTAAATAGCAGGAATAAGAACCTTTAGAAAAGCGTTCTCCCGGCCAATATGCTCGCACAGCTTTGCCCGATCGCAAATTTCTCACTCCGGGAAAAACTCTTTCAAATTGGTTTAAAAATCTTTGTGCTTGGTCTTCTGGAGTTCCCGCACCGATCGCCAAACCCTGCTTTCCTCCTGTAAAATTAGTAACTAAACCGTTAGGAGTAGGGGCGAAAGGCGTAGCTTCCCAGGTACTCTGGAATCCTAAATCGCTATAAACAGAAGCAGTCGAGCGATAAAGTTCCCGCCAAATTCGGCTGCGGTAGCCAGTAATTAACTTAGAATTAGTACCGTAACCCAATTGCTCGATCGCCCTACGCTTCGGTTGGGGCAAAGGTACGTTAATTTTAACGTCTCGCAGAGTGCTAAATGGCAAAGTTAACAAAACTCGCTCGTAAGTGCGATCGAAGGCGCTTTGTCCCGATCGCAAATTTACGCGATAGCGGCCATCCGGCAAAAGAGTAATCGCTTCCAAAACCGTCCCCGCCTCGATCGAACCAGATAATTGACCGGCTAAACTGTTGATAATTTGACTGTTGCCGCCGTCAATTTGATAACGCTCATCGCTGTTGCCGTACAATTCAAAACTGCCAGATTCAGCACCGATTAAAAAAAGCAGATTTAACGCCGACTGTTCTTCAGGATCTCGACCGTATTCTCCCGTATAAGCAATGCGGAGTAACTGCCGGACAATAGTGCTAGTATCAGCTTTGTCTACATATTCAGCGATCGAAAGATTGTCCAATCTTTCCGCTGCTTCCGTAAAATCAAGATAGCTAATTTCATCGCCAACCGCCTGTAAATCTGCACTAATTTTACTAGCTAGGGGCGCAAAATCGGCGATTAATTGCTCAAGAGAAAAGCGCCGTCCTTCAAAGAAAAAAGTATCCTTCACCAGTCCACTCTGCACTTGGGCTAAGTCGATCGCCCGCAAACCCAATTCCGTCGCCAGCGAGATTAAATTAGTATGACCGGTGTCAATAAATTCTCCCCCCAAATCCGCCGGAATTAGCGTTCCAGCCACCTTGGGAATAGTGCGTATCCGCCCCCCCACGCGGTTAGTTGCCTCGATTATATCGGCGCGCACACCCGCTTGACGCAAGCGATAAGCCGCCGTCAAACCCGCAATCCCTGCACCCACAACCAAAATGGGCGATCGTCCGCCCTGTTGAGCAAAAGCTCCCCCTCCATCCCTGGTAAAAGTCGCAGCAGCGGCAGCCCCCGCAGCAGCTAAACCCCCGTGCAGCAACTGGCGACGAGATATGGCAGAATTAGGAATGCGATTCCCTACGGGATAGCTTCGCTTCACGGTCAGCATCCCCAGCAGTTCATCAGCCGGAATGCCCGTTTCCCTTGATTTCTGGGCAATACTCGCAGCGCGGCGCAGCATAGCCATCAGTGCAGACTTAGCCATAATTAAGACATCCTCACAAAACAAAACTTTGATGTAAACTGGATTCTCGATCGTGCACTTTCCAGACTAAAGTCCAGAGAGATTTTTTTAATAATGCTAACCCTCAGAACACTGTTCGACAGCAAATTTTATCTCGAAAACAACCCAGATGTCGCCGTAGCAGTTGCCAGAGGCACGGTATCGAGTCCCTTCGATCACTACCGAAAAATTGGCAAATTTGAAAATCGCGACCCAAATGCCCTGTTCGACGCCAGCTATTATTTAGACACCAATACAGATGTAGCGGTATCAGCCAAACTCAACGGCTTTTCAGGGGCCGATCACTTTATCAGATTCGGTCAATTTGAACTACGCAACCCCAACCCATTCTTCGATGTTAATTTTTATCTAACAAGCAACCCAGACGTGCTGACTGCAGTCCAAACAAATCAATTTACCCCATTTGAACACTACTTCAAAGCCGGTCAATTAGAAAACCGCAAAGCCAGCATTTTCTTCGATCCCGGCTTTTATCTAGAAAAATATCCGCTGGTAGCAGCAGCAGTCAATAGCGGCGCAGTTAAAAGTGCGATCGACCATTACATTCAATTCGGTCAACAAGAAGGACTGTTGAGCACTCTCCCCGATCCCGCCGACAATTTGAACGCAGCAAAAAGCCTGGGCATTCTGACTGAAATTCAAACTGCGAGCGATTTTGTGGGATCTGCTGAACCCGCCGACATTTACAGTTTCATCCTCAATACTCCCAGCCTTTTCAGTGTAACTGTTGACGGCTTGAGTGCAGATGTTGATGTAGAATTAATTCAGGATCTCAACGGCAACGGCGCAGTTGGATTAGACGATATTATTGCTTCGTCTAACAATTTAGGCACGGCATCAGAAACAATTGTCAGCAATGGGGCTTTACCTGCGGGGACTTATTTTGTCCGCGTTTCTCAATTTCAAGGCGATACAAATTATGACTTGAGATTGCTAGCTGCTCCCTCAGTAATACCGCCCGAAATTTAAATCAAAACAACGTATATAGCAAGCTTAAATCACTCACCAAAACCCAGATTTTCCCTCAATTCTCCTCTCTTGCTTCGCGGTATTTGCGCCTTCGCGGTTCGTAAAAAACATCTGGTTCACAAATGATTTAGACTTGCTATAAAACAGGTTGCAAAAAGGACGATCGACAATTTGCCAAGGTTTCACTTATTAGTTGCTGGCTCGCTGGGAGAAGGCAAAGATTGAACAGGTGCCGGAGGCCAATTAGAGCGACTTCTGCTTAGAGTAGTAGACACCAAAGCATAGCCCAAAACAGCAGGAAGGACGATCGCACTCAGAAACACGATCGCCACAGCCCAATTCATCGCAGTCGAGATTGGGCCGTAATGAGTGCGGTAAGGGTCAAACAGTGGTAAATTAGGCATCGGCGCGTCCCGCAGCGCGATCGGACGTTTGAACCGCACCCGCCTGTCGTCTAGCTTTTCGAGCAAAATCCAGCCAACTTCCGCCTCTTCCCGGCATAGCTTCTGAAAAATCGCAGGATTGCGGAACAAATCGTTGCTAGCCCGCACAATCTTGTACTCCCAAACCGTCAAATCAACAGAATTGGGAGCGGGTTTGGGATTGCCATTGGCTCGCGCATTTTCAGGCGTATTAAAATTATCCTCTTGAGATTCGTACCGAGTCAAAACTTCCTCCTCCTCATCGCATTTTTGCCCCGCATCCAATTGCTCGTAGCTCACCAAAAGACCCACAACCGCAGCCTCCAAGCCGAGACTGCCAAGCATCAAACTCCAAATCAGAATTTCAACCATAAAAGGAGTTAAAAGTTAAAAATCAAAAACTCAAAAGACTCGCTTTTAACTTTCAATCTTTAATTTTTAAATAGCCCTCTACCACACAATCTGCACCCACCGCGCGCCAAGAAACCCGCTCTAAAGTCAAAGCCTGAGTCATTGCCGAAAAGCCCAAATCTCCCACAGGAGTTGGAGCTCCTTGGCCACCGACAATTTTAGGAGCAATAAAAGCCATAATTTTTTGAACTGCACCCTCAGCAATTGCCTGAGCGGCCAAAGTGCCGCCGCACTCCCAGAGTACAGAAAGAAAAGATCGATCGTACAAATAAGCCATAACATTAGTCGGTGTCAGAGGCGAGAGTTCCACAACTTCCACCCCTTTGGCGATCAAAAATTCCTGAAATTCCGGGTTAACCCCAGGCTCAGTCAGCACCAAAGTAGCCGCCACAGAGGTTTCCCACAACCAAGCCGACTTCGGCAAATCCAGAGTGCGACTCATCACCACCCGCAGGGGATTATTCCTATCAGGCTTGTGACTCGTCAGTAGGGGATTGTCCAGACGCACCGTATTTCCCCCAACAATCACAGCATCGCATCCGACGCGCACCCGGTGAACCTCGCTGCGAGCCTCCTCGCCTGTCACCCAAGCGCTGTGGCCGCTACTGGTAGCAATTTTACCGTCCAAAGTCATTGCATATTTCAAAATTCCAAAAGGCCGGCGGTGCAAAATCCGGTGCACAAAAGCCTCGTTGAGTTTTTGGCAAGCCTCCCCTTCCACTCCCGCCACCACTTCAATGCCAGCCTCTCGCAACCGGGCCAGCCCAGTTCCAGCTACCAAAGGATTCGGATCGACCATGCCAGCCACTACTTTTGCCACCTTGGCCTTAACTAAAGCTTCAGAACAGGGGGGAGTCCTGCCGTAGTGGTTGCAGGGTTCCAGGTTCACGTAGACGGTCGCTCCTTCGGCAAGTTCCCCCGCTTCCCGGAGCGCAAAAACTTCGGCGTGAGGTTGACCGGCACCGGGATGAAACCCTTCGCCGACAATCTTGCCGTCTCGGACAATTACAGAACCGACAAGGGGGTTGGGTGCGGTTTTGCCCAAAGCACGGCGAGCCAATTCTATGCAGCGGCGCATCATGGCTCGATCGAACTCTTGAACTTCGCTGTTTTCCAGTTGTTTTGTACCTTGCTGCTGTCGGTTAGCTAAGCTGGCGATCGCTTTAGCGTGCGCCGGAAAAGTTTCCATGAGATTTTGCTATGATATCTATCCCTGAGTGTACTGACTTTGATGCTAATTTTGGCTACGAACCGACGATCGATTGCTGCTGGGGCAAACTGTACGTTACCACTGAGATATTGCACCATTCTCAATTAGCCTTTATGAACAGGCTTTTCGGCCTGTTCCACAAAAGATAAATTTTCTTGTGGAACAGGCCGAAAAGCCTGTTGCTAACAATGGTGCAAGATGTGAGTTACCAGGAGTGAAGGGCTATTTAGGCCGATCGACCCGCACGCTCGATCGAATAGCTTTAACATGAGGAAAGAATAGCAGGCGCTTGAAAAAACAATGAGTCAGGACATGAAGCGGGAATTTGCCAACCGCGACGAATTAATTGCCTACGTGCGTGAACAGTTCCCCGAAGCCGCCGCCCGCGACAGCAGCGTACCCCCAACCCCAGGGGGGCGGAAAGCAGCCGAGACAGCCCTGCAACAAGTCGATCCCGGCCAGTACGCCTCAACCCGCAATTTCCTCAACGGTGCGGTAACGCGCTTGTCGCCCTATTTGCGCTACGGGGTTTTGAGTCTTGCCGAAGTCCGGGATGCCGTACTGGAGAAGGTGCGTCATCCAGAAGAAGCCGTAAAACTCGTCAACGAGTTGGGTTGGCGGGATTATTGGCAGCGACTGTATGCCGAATTGGGCAACGGGATTTGGCAAGACCGGGAACCCTACAAAACTGGTTACACTGCCTCATATTACAGCGAAACTCTGCCGCAGGATGTCGTCGAGGGCTCGACTGGTTTGGTTTGCATCGACAGTTTCAGCCGCGAGTTACGAGAAACTGGTTATTTGCACAATCACCAGCGGATGTGGACTGCCGCTTATCTGGTACACTGGCGCCGTGTGCGGTGGCAAGCCGGAGCTCGCTGGTTTTTGCAACATTTGCTAGATGGAGATCCGGCGAGCAATAATCTTTCTTGGCAGTGGGTAGCAAGCACTTTTAGTCACAAACCTTATTTTTTTAATCGGGAAAATTTGGAGCGTTACACTAAAGCGGTTTATTGTCGCGATTGTCCTCTGTATGGGCAATGCGATTTTGAGGGAACTTACGAATATTTGGAAGGGCAGTTGTTTCCTCATGGAGAAAAGGTCGATCGTAGTGGCGGTTCTAAAAGTTGGGATCGCCCTAAAAAAGGTCGCAGAAATTAAAATGTCATTAGTCATTAGTCATTAGTCATTAGTCAGTAGTCATTAGTCATTAGTCATTAGTTATCAACAGTTAACAGTTAACAGTCAACAGTTAACAGTCAACAGTCAACAGTCAACAGTCAACAGTTAACAATTACTAATTTATGAACAATCCGATTATTTGGCTGCACGGTGACTGTTTGAGTCCTGAATGCCCGGCTTTTCAAGCGCACCCAGAGGCACCGGCAATCTGGGTTTGGGATGATGCGCTGATTGATGAATGGCAGTTGAGTCTCAAACGAATGGTTTTTATTTACGAATGTTTGCTGGAGTTGTCGGTAGTTATTCGGCGGGGCGATGTGGCTGCAGAAGTTATCGCTTTTGCGATCGAATCCGGCGCGAATCAAGTGGTAACTACCGAAAGTCCCAGTCCTCGGTTTCAGGATATTTGCGGGAAAATTAAGCGATCGCACCCAGTAGAAGTTTTGCCACCGGAAGCCTTTGTCCGCTACGATGGTTACATTGATTTGAAGCGTTTTTCTCGCTATTGGCGCGTCGCTGAAAAATATGTTTTCTAATTGGGAATTGGGAATTGGTAATTGGAAATAGGTGTTCTTTTCTCTTCTTCCTTTTTCCTGAAATCCGTTACATCCGTTACATCCGTCGAGCGAATCCGTTGCCGAACTTCCTTCTTCCTTCAACTTCCCTTCAAACGCTCCAACAGCCATTGAAATCTCGATGCCGCCAAATCTGGATTTTCGACATTTTGCGGGATGCCGTCCTCGCCGTCGGGATCTTCATATATTAAACCATCACTATCATCGCCGAAGCGTTTGACTGTACCCCGCAGTCTCGACGACAGAAATTTGGTAATCGCCCGATAAAACCGCAGGGAAAAAAGCACGTCTTGCTCGAGTTTTTCAGTTAACAGCCGCCTCGGAATTGACAGGATGAGGCACTCTTCAATTGCCGTGACGCTAGCAGAAGGAAGCCTCCCGTCTACAAAAGACATTTCGCCTAACACTTCCCCGGAAATAATTTTTCCAATTTCTTTGTCGCCTAAAGATGATACAGCAACGCTCAAAGTTCCCTCCAGAACTATATAGAGGGCGTCTAAGGGCTTACCTTCGGTGATCAGGGTTGTGCCGGGGAGGACTTGGGTGCGGGTGCCGTTGGCGAGCATCCAATCGATGTCGCGATCGCTCAATTCGCCTAATATGACTAGAACTTTGCTCATAAAGTCAGGTTGAGATGAGAGAATTTGTATTTTTTTACTTGTTTAGTTGCGTGCTGTTGTGAGATGGTCAGACCCTGAGCGAAAGCGAAGGCTAAACTTTACAAATAGAACAGTAAATTTTACACAATTTTCATAATATTCAGTAATTTTGACACGATCGAGCCACAAATCTTTCTCGGATCGGTGGTATTATTCTACATTACTTGTCAGGGACTGTGTAGCAGCCGATCGCGTTGTATTAACTGCACTTGCTGTGGACGGCGGGGCTGCCAAAACAGTTTTGAAAGCTTGTTGTCTCTTGGTTTCGAGCTGGTGCGCGCTCAAAAACAGGATTTTTTCGGCGTGGCTGCGAGTGCAGCGCCCCCAAGTACAGTATTCTAGAATGCAAGCGAGACGCGCGCCCGACCCCTCAATTAAACAGGATTAAGGATGAAATCATCCCTAGGATTGATTTTTTGCCGATCGATCGGTAAATTTAAATTAGCCTCTAAACCTGCCGTCAGTTCTTAAATCTAATCAGCTTGAGAGTTGACTCTTCAACGGTTGAGTGCCAATGTAGGAACAACACAACTCATATTTGTGTCTTTTTTTCCCAAAGCTCTCGACGTTCTCCCTCAAACACTTACACTTTTAACACACCCTTCATTGAGGAGTTGCTATGAATAGTCTATTTTCCAAGTCTACTTTTGCGTTAATAAATCTTGCAGCTTTAGCTGTTTGTTTCAGTACCATGTCAGCGAAAGCTGAAACTGGCAACTTGCCCGATGTCGCTACAACTGCAACAATCGCAGCTCAAAATATTGACCAAATTTCTGAGCCAGCGGCAACTTCAGCAGTTAAACCCGACGCAGAAACAACGGCTAGTAATAAAAAAATTGATTCAATCAGTTGGAGCGAACTAACAGAAGCGGCAGAGCCAGTCGCCTCTGAACCGGCCGCCAACTTGCAAGTATCTATGGCTGCACCCGAAAAATCGGCAGCAGCAACATCTGAAATTGCTGAGACAGAAACAGCGCAAAATACATCCATTGCTGCTGAGACTGAAAATTCGGAAGAAACCGCTAAAATTGCTGATAATGGTGTGAAAGTGCAGTCAACAGTCGAGACTGTCAAAAAGAGCGATCGACCTACCTCAATTGTTGCCGAGAGCAATAATTCTGAACCGACTGCAACCAAAGAAGAAAAAGAAGTCAAAACCGCACAAGAATTGTTGAGCAATCCTGTCAGCACTTCCGCCTCAGCTTTGACAAACCAACCGAAAGTTGCTGAAAAACCGGCAACTGTCTCGGAACCAACTGAAAAAGTAGCTCAAGGAACTCAAATCCGACCAGGCCGAGCTACCCGTTCTGGGCCCAGCTACATCGGCATTGGCGGCAATCTAGGTTTTGGCGGAGATTCAGCTTTAGGCGACGGTTCTTTTGCGATTATTAGCAAAATCGGTTTGACGAACAATTTGTCGGTGAGACCGACTGTTTTGTTCCGCGACAACTTAGCTTTTCTAGTTCCCGTTACCTTCGATTTTGTATCTCAAAATACCGTCGAAGTCACCGAGGATTTTGTGATTACTGCTGCTCCTTATGCAGGTGCTGGCGTGATAATTTCTACCGGGGATGACGGTACTTTGGGCTTCCTGATTTCGGGGGGTGTAGATGTGCCGCTGACGAGAAATTTTACAGCAACAGCGGGACTGAATGTTGGTTTTGTAGACGGAGCTGAAGTGGGATTGTTGGTCGGTGTCGGCTATACGTTCCCGAATATTGCCCGGTAGTGTTGCTGTTTGAGCAAACGCACGACAAATAAATATGTGGGGGGTTGGCTGTAGGAATACAGTCAACCCTTTTTGATGATGGAAAATCTGCCTATCTATGCGATGATGTAGGGTGCGCCATAAGCACAGACCGGTAATGTAGGGTTGGAAATCTTCGTAGAAACCTGGTTTCTTTACTCGTCCTGGACGCACAAGCCCGATCAATGAATGATAATAGGTCGTTTCAGCCATCAATCTAAGTCCAGAAAGCCGGAATATTCGTGACAGTGTGCAAGTCTGATAGTTGTATAATAGACAGACTAGCCAAGTGTAAAAAGTAGAATCCTATGCCGCAGGGAATCTTCAACAAAATCCTCAATCAGCTTGACACTCTGGAACTGCTAGAACTACAGCAACTAGAGCGCGCTATAGGGATATATCTGGCCCAGAAAGAACAAACTGCTCAACGGACAAAATTGCACCAAGCGCTGTTAACTTCTGGTTTAGTCAAAAAAATCAAGCATTCTTCTGGGAGTCAGCAAACAGAACGGCGACTAATTCAGGTACAGGGCAAGCCTGTGTCTGAGACAATTATTGAGGAACGCCGCTAGATGACAATTTATTTTGTAGATAGCAGTGCGCTGGTCAAACGCTACATTAATGAAATAGGTTCGGCATGGGTTTTGAGTTTGTGCGATCCTGCACTTAACAACGATATATTGATTGCTGCTATTACAAGTGTTGAAATTGTTGCTGCAATTACCAGAAGGTCGCGCGGCAGAAGTATCAATGCGACAGATGCTACAGCAGCGTGCAATCAGTTCAGGAGTGACCTACAATCTGAGTATCAGGTTGTAGAATTCACGGAAAGCATTATTAACTCTGCAATGGCATTAGCTGAAACCTACGGATTGCGAGGCTATGATGCTGTGCAGCTAGCAACAGGCTGTGGCATAAATAACCTTTGCACAGCTAACAGTTTGCCTGCGATGACTTTTGTATCTGCTGACGGGGAGCTGAATGCAGCAGCAACAAGTGAGGGTTTGATAGTTGAAAATCCCAACAATTACCCGTAAGGTCGCAAACCCGTACAGTAAAAACAGCACAAATCTCGTTTGTAGCCGAGTATCGGGATGCTCCCGGATCGATCGTACTTTCTCACCAACCACCCGAAAAAACCGTGACCAAAACAGAAATCTTAGCTGCACTCAAAAATCTGACAGCAGAAGAACGCCTAGAAATCATCGAAACAGCTTCGCGGATGATGCGCGAAGAAATAGAAGAAAAAGCCCAGCGCAAAGCTGAGAGAAAGCGGAGACTCAGAGCCGCAGCAGAAGCAGCAGTCCAAGATTATATGCCGGGAGGTGCTTTACATGATTTGTGGTCTGCTGACAGCGAACCCTATTTTGAATCCGAGGAAGAATACCTGAACGCAGGGATAAAAACTAATGCGTAGAGGCGAAATCTGGCTGGTTGCGCTTGAACCTACTGTGGGCGCCGAAATCGGCAAAACCCGTCCGGTAGTAATTGTCAGCGATGAAACGGTGGGAATTTTGCTGCTTGAAGTTATTGTTCCCATCACTGACTGGAAAGAGCGATACACCGAGAGAAATTGGATGGTTCGACTAGAACCGAGTGGCGAAAATGGCTTGGCGAAACTCTCCGCCGCCGATACTTTTCAAGTCCGTTCCGTCTCGCAACAAAGATTTGTCCGACAACTCGGAACCCTGTCCGAGACAATTATGGAAGAAATTGCAGAAGCACTGACAATTGTTCTGGATCTAGATTGAATAACTAGGCAACAGCGTACAAATAGTGTTATTTATAGATAGATTGTATGGCGCGATGGCCTAAATGATTCCTATACAACTTACACTCAAAAATTTTCTCAGCTATCGCGAAGCTGCTTTAGACTTTCGCGGCCTGCACACTGCTTGCATTTGCGGGCCTAACGGTGCTGGCAAATCCTCCCTCTTAGAAGCCATATCCTGGGCACTTTGGGGCTGTTGCCGCAGCGATACAGAAGACGATATCATCCATATCGGCGAAACTGATGTGCGCGTTGATTTCACTTTCTCCACCGGCGGCCAAATCTACCGGGTGATTCGCAACCGCCGACGCGGACAATCGGGAAGTTTGGAATTTCAAGTAGCAACAAACCCCCCCTTCCCCCCCCTTGGTAAGGGGGGGCCACAAGAAGTGAATTCTTCCCTTGGTAAGGGGGGGCCACAAGAAGTGAATTCTTCCCTTGGTAAGGGGGGGCCACAAGAAGTGAATTCTTCTCTTGGTAAGGGGGGGCCACAAGAAGTGAATTCTTCCCTTGGTAAAGCGAACACAGAAGAAGTGAATTCTTCTCCCCCCCTTAGTAAGGGGGGGTCGGGGGGGGTGAATTTTCGCACGCTCACAGACAAAGGTCTGAGAACAACTCAGCAAAAAATCCTCGAACACATTAAACTAGATTACGATACTTTCATCAACTCGGCGTATTTGCGACAGGGGCGAGCTGATGAATTTATGCTCAAAAAGCCGATCGAACGCAAACAAGTTTTAGCCAACCTGCTCAAGCTCGACTCCTACGATACTTTATCCGAACAAGCCAAAGATACCTCCAAACAATTTAAAGCTCAAGTCGAAGTGCTCAAACAGAGTTTGCTAACCGTACAAGAGCAACTGCAACAAAAAGAAGCTCTCGCCTCAGAACAAACTCAATTGCAGCAAGCAACCGATTTGCTTCAGCAGCAGCAGCAAGCCGACACAACCGAGTTGCAGCAACTGCAACTCCTGCACCACAACCGCCAAACTTGGCAAAAACTCCTCGCCGGCCACCAGCAACAGCACTACAATATCACTCAAGAATGCCGCCGCTTGCAGCAAGAACTCAGCGCCGCCAAACAGCAGCAAAATGAGCTGCAAGCCCTCCTAGTCCAAGAAAATGAAATAACAGCAGGAATCGCGTATTTCCACAGCTTGCAAGCAACAGAAGAAACTCTGGCTGGTAAATTCAAGGTTAACCAACAAGCCCAAAGTCAGCGCCAACAATTGCAAGAACAGCAGCGGCAAGAACTGAGCTTTTTGCAAAGCAAAATTCAGCAGTTGCAAGCTCAATTAGAGGTTTTAGAACAAGATGAAAAAGATGTTCTGGAGATTCTCAAACAGCAGCCGGAGGTTGACAAAGGACTCGCACAGTTGCAAGCAGTTCGATCGCGCCTCAACGAACTAGAGCAACTGCAACTGCAAGTTTCGCCACTGTTACAACAGCAGCAGCAAAAGCAACAAAAGCTCGATCGCGCCCGCGCCGGTTTAACCGCCCGCTTAGAGGAAATCAACCGACAGGTGCAAGTTCAGCAGCAGCAGCGACAGCCGCAGTTACAGCAGGAAATCTCGGCCATCGCCAATCAAATTTTGCAGTTGGAAAACAAGCGAGTTTATCAGCAGCGAGTCCGCGAAAAAGGTCAAGAAAGGCACGACTTTCTAGGAAACCTGCAAGCCAAAAGCCGCGACTATCAAACCAGACTCGCCGAGATCGACCAAAAACTGCAACTGCTGCGGAAACATGAAGGAGAAAAAACCGCAGGTGAAGGTAAAGCCTCGAATTTTGCGGAAAACGAGCCATCGAATTCGCCTTTAATGGTGCGGGATACAAATTTTGGCAATTGTCCTTTGTGCGATCGACCTTTAGACGAACACTACTGGAATTTAGTAGTCACAAAACACCACACCCAACAGCAGGAAATCTGGAACCAACTGTGGGTTGTCCGCGAACAGTTAGCCGTCTCCGAGCGCGAAATTCAAGTTCTCAGACATGAATACCGCGAACTAGAAGAGGAATTAGCGCCCTACCAAGAATTGCGGGAACGCCGCAGCCATTTACAAGCACAATTAGATAGCCTGAGTCAAGATGAAAACCGACTGCAAAGTATGCGTCAAGACGCGGCAGAAATAGAGCGGTTGCTACGCACCGGCGAGTATGCAGCGGAGGATTTGGGCGAACTCCAGCAAATCGAACAGCAACTGCAACAGCTCAATTACAGCGATCGCAGCCACTCCCTCGCCCGCAGCGATGAAAAGCGCTTGCGGTGGGCGGAAATTAAGCAAGCTCAAATCAAAGACGCTCAGCAGAAACTTAATAAAATTAATGCCCGTCGCCCGGATTTGCAAACTCAATTAGCCACCGTACAGCAACAGTTAGAACAGCAAAAAAACAGCTCGGAAATACAGCAGCAAATTCTATCTTTAGATAGATACATTGCGGAAATTGGCTATAATTTGGAACAGCACGAACACGTGCGGAGCGAAATGCGCCGATCGCAGTTTTGGATCGCCCGCGCCGAAAAATTGCGATCGGCAACTGTGCAGTACCCGCAAGTGCAGCAGCGGGTTAATGAAATAGCAAATTCCATCGCTGTGCGCGATCGAGATTTGCAAGCTGTCAGCGCTCAAACTTCAGCGATGAACCAGCAATTGCAAGAACATCCCGATCCCACAGCCCGCATAAGTGCGATCGAACAGCAAATCAGTCGCCGCCGCCAGCAGTTAGACCAACATTTGGGAAGTCTCGGACGCCTCCAGCAGCAGCAGCAAAATCTGGAAAATCTGCAAGTTCAGCTAGTAGCTCAAAAAGAGCAAATGCAAGTTGCAAAACGCCAGCAGCGAGTTTATCAAGAGTTGGGTCAAGCCTTTGGTAAAAACGGCATTCAAGCTTTAATGATTGAAAATGTTTTGCCTCAACTCGAAGCTGAAACTAATCAGATATTGTCGAGATTGAGCGCGAATCAATTGCACGTTCAATTTATTACTCAGCGGGCTGCTGCTTCTAAAAAAGCAACTAAATTGATTGACACTTTAGACATTTTAATTGCTGATGCTCGCGGTACTCGCGCCTACGAAACTTATTCGGGAGGTGAAGCTTTTCGGATTAATTTTGCGATTCGGCTGGCGCTGGCGAGACTGCTGTCTCAGCGGGCGGGTACGGCTTTGCAAATGTTGATTATTGATGAGGGATTCGGGACTCAGGATGCTGAAGGGTGCGATCGGCTGATTGCTGCAATTAATGCGATCGCCTCCGACTTCGCCTGCATCCTCACCGTTACCCATATGCCCCACCTGAAAGAAGCTTTTCAAGCCAGGATTGAAGTAAGCAAAACTGCTCAGGGTTCTTGCATCAGCTTGTCTATTTAAAAGGGTTGACGAACCGGATGGAAGGAGGAGAAGAAAAAAAGTTTAACACATCAGTATTTTCACCTTCTATTTTCTTTGGGAATTCGGTATTTTTACCTTCTGTTTTCTGGATAAGTGCCTAATGCCTTCTGTGATACTAATTTCCCAAAAGAAGGCAACTGTAGACCCATCATCTAAACCATGATGGAATCAGTCATTGCCAATCCAAAATCTAACATCTAAAATGGTATTAGTCGTCTCCCTCGCCGACTTTTTTGGGCTGCTGACTTTGTTAAAAAAGCTAAATTAAAAATAAGATTATAGAATAAGAATAGCTTAAGGTGTGTATAGTTTTTTATTCTTCTGTCCGCTCCGCAGGAGCGTGAATATTGCCACCGATGACAACAGACTCTTTCAACCTGACTCTCCTAGAACGGGCGATCGCAGCGTCGAGCAACAGCATTCTCATAGCGGATGCTCGCAAGCCTGACATACCTATAATCTACTGCAATCCTGCTTTTGAGAAACTGACCGGTTACAGTACCCAAGAAGTTATTGGACGCAACTGCCGATTTTTGCAGGGCCCCGATACCGATCAGGCCGAATTAAATAAACTCCGCCGCAGCTTGCAAGCAGGAACGGAAATTCTGGTAGTTCTCAAAAATTATCGCAAAGACAAAACTCCTTTTTGGAACGAATTAATGGTTTCCCCCATCCTAGATAATGAGGGAAAATTAACTCATTTTATCGGAGTTCAGAACGATATTAGCAAAAGAGTAGCAGCCGAAACAGCCAGGGAAGAAAGCGAAGAAAGATTGCGGGCGATCGCCACTGTGACTCCCGTTCCGATGTCAATTACGCGCCTAGAAGATAGCGTAATTTTGTATGCAAATCCCGCCCTCGGAGAAAGTTTAGGTTTGAGTTACGAACAACTTATCGGACGAAAAAAAAATGAACTTTATGCCAATATCAATGACCGCAGTCAATTGATAGAATTAGTCAAACAAAACGGCTTGGCCGACCGCGAAGAAATCTGCCTCAAGAAAGCAAATGGCAGTTTTTTTTGGGTAAAAATGTCGATGCGAGCGATTAATTTTAATGGCGAAGCCGCAATTTTATCGGCATTTTACGATATTACCGATCGCGTAGAAGCAGAAACAGCACTACGGCAAAGCGAAGCGAGGTTTCAAAAACTAGCCGCCAACGTTCCGGGAATGATTTATCAATTTCAGTTAGCAGCAGACGGCACTATGTCATTCCCCTACGTCAGTTCCGGCTGCCGCGAACTCTGGGAATTAGAACCAGATGTACTCCAAAACTCAGCTATTCCCGCGATCGAAATGATTCATCCAGACGATGCGCCCAGCTTCCAGGAGTCTGTTGCTATCTCAGCTAAAACTTTAGAGCCTTGGCGGTGGGAAGGCAGATTTGTTTTTCCGGGCGATCGGATTAAGTGGATTAGCGGGGCTTCCCGACCAGAACCGGGCGAAAAAGATAACATTATTTGGGATGGCGTATTGATTGACATTAGCGATCGCAAACTAGCAGAATCAGCACTGCGGCAAAGCGAAGCCAGATTCCAAAAAATGGCCGCCAACGTGCCGGGAATGATTTATCAATACTTGCGGCATCCCGACGGTTCCGATCAATTCACTTATGTCAGTTCCGGTTGTTGGGAACTCTACGAATTAGAACCCGAAAAAGTTGAACAAAACTCCGATTTAATTTGGGCAACGGTGCATCCAGAAGACCTAAAACCTCTGTTAGAATCAATCGCAATTTCCGGCGGAACTCTCAAACCTTGGAAATATGAAGGGCGGATCGTAACTCGATCGGGAAAAGTGAAATGGATTCGCGGCATTGCCCGCCCCGAAATGCAGCCTGGGGGCGATATACTGTGGGAGGGAGTGACAATCGACATCAGCGATCGCAAGCTAGCAGAAATCGCCCTCAGCGAGTCAAAAATCGCCCTGCAACAAGCCAATCAAGAACTGGAAAAGCGCGTCCGAGAACGCACGGAAGCCTTGGAAACATCTAAAAAAATGCTATGGTTGGTAATCAACAACATCCCTCAGTTAATCGCCTGGAAAGATCGAGATTTAGTTTACTTGGGAGGCAACAAAAACTTTGCCAAAGTCGCAGGTTTCAATCACCCCAGTGAAATCGCCGGTCTCACCGACTTCGATATGCCCTGGAAGCCAGAAGAAACAGAATTTTTTCGAGCCGCCGACCGCCGCATCATGGCAACCAACACCCCAGAATATCACATCATAGAATCCAAAATGCAAGCCGACGGCACGCAGTGCTGTCTGGATACAAATAAAATACCTTTACACGACAATTCCGGCAATGTTGTCGGCATTTTGTCTACTTTTGAAGACATCACCGATAGGCTTTCCCTAGCAGCTCAAGTCCGGGCCAGCGAGGAACTATTTCGCACAATTTTTGAAGATGCACCCATCGCTATCTACTTAGCTAATTTAGATGATAACAAGTTAGTGAGAGTCAATAAAACTTACTGCGAAATGCTGGGATATACTGCAGCAGAATTGCTCGGCAAAACATTTATTGAACTTGGGCATCCCGAAGATTCTCCAAAAAATCTCCAAGTTGCTGATTCTCTGAAGCGGGGAGAAATTACTCACTATCAAATCGAACTCCGCCAGATTGCCGCTACAGGTAAAATTGTTTGGGTAAATGTGACAGCTACTTTGATTCGAGACGGCGAAGGAAAACCTATTTACAACTTAGGGATGATTGAAAATATAACGAACCGCAAAATTTCCGCCGCCGCACTCCAAGCTTCCGAATCTCAATTAAGAAAACAAGCCGCCCAATTGCAAGAAGCTTACGAACAGCTACAAAACGCTCAAATCCAATTAGTTCAATCCGAAAAGATGTCGAGTCTCGGTCAGATGGTGGCTGGGATTGCCCACGAAATCAACAATCCGGCAACTTTTATTAACGGCAATATTTCTCATACTTACAACTATTTTCACGATTTAATTGAACTGTTAACTCTCTACCAGGAATGCTACCCGTCCCCTGGGCCTCAGATTGCTGAAAAAATTAAGGAGTTAGAGTTGGATTTTCTGAAGGAAGATTTGCCAAAAATGCTAAATTCCATGAGAGTAGGAGTAGAAAGAATCAGTAATATTGTGTTGTCGCTGCGGAACTTTTCGCGACTGGATGAATCAGAAATGAAGTTGGTAGACGTTCATGAAGGGATTGACAGTACACTGTTAATTTTGCAGCACAGATTGCATCAGGCAAGTATAAAAAGCGGGATTGAAATTATTAAAGAATACGGAAAAATATCGAAAATACACTGTTGTGCGGGTCAGTTAAACCAGGTATTTCTCAATATTATCAGCAACGCGATCGACGCTCTAGAAAACCAACCGCAACCTCGGACGATCGTGATTCGCACCCTCATGAAAAAAGCTGGGTTGAAAAGCCACAGTAAAAACCAGCTCAGTAATTGCGATCGCATTGTAATTTGCATCGCCGACAGTGGCCCGGGAATGAGCGAAGAGGTTCGCAAGCGGCTATTTGACCCGTTCTTCACCACCAAGCCCGTAGGCTCTGGAACTGGCTTAGGATTATCCATCAGCCATCAAATTGTGGTAGAAAAACATAAGGGAAGCCTGCGGTGCATCTCAGCGCCCGGACAGGGAGCGGAATTCTGGATTGAAATCCCCTGCTGAGCGATCGTCCATTAATCTAAAAGTTTAAATATCTAACTTTTAATTCCAAATTGCCGTCGGTACTTGAGTTATCAGGGTTTGGAATTAACCGCACTCAGAGGCCGGAACAAATCGCACTCAGCGGTGTGCTAATCTGCTGCCCTTATTCGCTAGGCAAATATGCTGAAAAAACTACCTTTATCCTGGTCTCGCTACATTCCAGCCGGGTTGACGCTGGCTTTGGGTGTCGGGCTGTCGGCCCTGGCATTCGCCTTGGTTTGGGACTGGGAAGACAAGCGCCGCGATTACGAAATGCACCGCCGCATTGACGATATTTCGATCGGCATCGAACGCCAGCTCAACTCCGACTTAGATACTGTTCTCGCCCTCAGCGACTACATGAAAGCCTTCAGCGCCGTCGAGCGTTCCTCTTTTGCCCGGTTTGTCGCCCGTCCCCTAGCCGTCCACCCCAGCCTGCAACTCCTGGCTTGGGCCCCCCGCGTCCCCCAGGACGAGCGGCGCAACTACGAAACCAAAGCTAGAACCGAAACAGATCCCAGCTTTGAGATTACAGAGCGCGGCCCGCGAGGAGAACTCCGCAAGGCCCTCCAGCGTTCCGAATACTTCCCGGCTTTCTACGTCGAACCACCCACCGGAAACGAGACAGTATTAGGCTTTGACCTCGCCTCCCACCCAGAAATCCGCGCCGCCCTCGATCGAGGACGCGATACAGGAGAAATGATTGTCACCAACTACATCGGCTTAACTCAGGGCAATTCCCCGGAACTAGGTCTTTTGGCAATAGTTCCGATTTACGAAAACAGCAGTAAACCGACTACCCTGGAATCCCGTCGCCAACTGCTACAAGGATTTGTTCTGGGCGTATTTCGAGGCAAAGATATTTTCCAAACCTCTTTAAAAGGACGCAATACCGACTACCTCAATATTTATCTCGTTAGCGAGGCTCCAGACAAGCAACAAGCACCCTCGCTATTACCCCAAACGGCCAACCCGGTTCTCAAAAATCTCCCTGCTGAGAGGCAAATTCAGCAATTTGCGGTGCAGTTCCAATCCGCGAGCCAACAAGTGCTTCCAGCATCAGCCGCTGCTGACCGATCCCTCATGCAAAACTGCCCGATTCTTGACAATCCAGGCCCGAACTATACAGCTTGCAGAAGGCGGCTGAAAATTAGCGGCCGCCAGTGGTCTATGTACGTGTCTGCAACGCCGGAAATTCGCCGGATTCGCAAGCACTGGCGCTCTTGGGGAACTCTGACGATGGGGATGCTGTGGACTCTGATTCCGGTGACATATATGCTGACATCTTTGAGCCGCACCGCCCAAATCGAAAAGCTAGCCGGAGAAAGAATTCGCCAAGCCGAACAGTTGCAGGCTGCTTACCTACAGTTGGAACTCGAACAAGCTAAATCCGAGCAACTGCTGCTAAACGTTTTGCCCGCAGCGATCGCCCTACGTTTGAAGGACAATGAACACAATATCGCCGAAAGTTTTGCGGAAGTAACTGTGATGTTTGCCGACATTGTGGGGTTTACAGAGCTTTCGTCGAGAATTTCAGCGACGGCGGTAGTGGAAGTGCTCAACGATATTTTTTCGGCTTTTGACCACTTGGCCGATCGCCACGGTTTGGAGAAAATTAAGACTATTGGTGATGCTTACATGGTTGTCGGCGGTTTGCCTACGCCCCGAGACGATCACGCCGAGGCGGTGGCGAACATGGCGATCGATATGCTGCACGAAATTAGGCTGCTGAGTTTAGAACATTCGGAACCTTTCAGCATTCGGATCGGGATTAGCAGTGGGCCTGTCGTTGCCGGCGTTATCGGCTTAAAAAAGTTTATTTACGACCTCTGGGGCGACACAGTAAATATTGCTTCGCGCATGGAATCCCACGGGATTACCGGCTGCATTCAAGTCACCGCCGAAACCTACGAGATATTAAAAGATAAATATACTTTTCAGAAGCGCGGCGCCATTCAAGTTAAGGGCAAGGGATACATGGTTACTTATTTACTGACTGGGAAAAAAGATTATTAATCCAGCCCAAAAACGGATACAAGCCTCCGCCTCCTGTTGTGGATAGAGCAACATTTTAGACTCTTGTTCAAGCTCCCAGATTTATCTATGGAGTCAATCTAAAATCTAAAATCTAAAATCTAAAATCGATTAATCCAGCCCAAAAACGGATACAAGCCTCCGATTCCCCGATCGACTAAGACTTTCGATCGCCAAGCTAAGATATGATAAGCTCAAGGTATTCTATCACCCCTGCACCAAAAAAAGGAAAAACCATGACGACGCTGCTAATTCAAACCGAAAGCGTCCCACTGACGGTCAATTTCCCTGCGATCCAATCGATGACTGTTGAACAGTTCTATGAATTCTGTATAGTTAATCGCGATTTGAGAATTGAGCGTACTGCCAGTGGGGAAGTTATCATTATGTCACCAGCCTTTTCAGATACAGGGAACCGCAACTTCAAGATTGCCCTACAATTGGGGAACTGGGCAGAAGAAGATGGCACAGGTGAAACGTTTGACTCCAGTGCAGGCTTTACCTTGCCAAATGGAGCAACCCGATCCCCCGATGCCTCATGGATTAAACTAGAGCGCTGGAATGCCTTAACTGAAGAACAAAAAGCCTCATTCGCACCGATTTGTCCAGACTTTGTGATTGAATTGCGGTCTGCTAGTGACACTCTCAAGGGATTGCAAAACAAGATGCAAGAATATATTGAGAACGGTGTATCACTCGGCTTTTTGCTCGATCGCAAAAACAGAAAAGTCTACATCTACCGTCCCGATTGCGAACCTGAAATCTTGGATAATCCTGAAACAGTCAGCGCCGATCCAGAGTTACCGGGATTTGTCTTGCGGATGGCAAAAATCTGGTGATTTAGATCGTTATACCATACTCAAAGACATCAATTCATCTGTCATTTCAAAATTAGCCGTCACACTTTGCACGTCGTCCAAATCTTCCAGTGCATCCATTAACTTAAGGAGCGATCGAGCTTTTTCAGGAGTGTCTATTTCCACTGTATTGCTCGGAATCCAGCGATTTTCCGACTGCAAAACTGCCAAGTTTTTGTGTTTCAAATGACACTCCCCGCTCTTTCAGAGACTGGGATTCTTGGTTCATAGATACCTTATTTTTTAGCTCGAATCACTAAATCAATTAACTGTTCTCTTCCCCAGAGTTGTACCCCATTCGCTTGAGCCAGTTTATGAGCATTGGATGTAAACATACTGTTTGTAATAACGATCGCATCTTGCGCCCCGTAATACTTAACCGCACTAACCACTTCTTGCACGGCGGAATTTCCCACTTTTCCTTGATAGCGTTTTGCCTGGACAACGGTTTTCTTGCGGGCTTTAGAGAGAATCAAGTCCGCACCAAAATCCCCCGTTTTGGGTGTCATTTCGACCGCATAACCGAGATTGCGGAAACAGCAGGCTAAAAATTCCTCAAACTCTTCTCCCGTCATGCGATCGACCTGATCGATTAAATACCCAATCTCTGGGACTTCTAACCGCGTAGAACCTGCTAAAATCTGCTTGAATTTTTTCAGCAGAATTGCACTCAATTTAGCAGAAGGAGAATGAGAAGAGCGAGAGGGAGTTTGTGATTCAGTATCGATTAAATCAGCAATCTTTGGCACGTCTAATAGTGTAGCAACTTTTAAGATTTTTTTGAAGTTTTGCAGCATACTTGAACTCAATTTATTAGTAGAAGAATCCGAAGATAAAGAGGGAGTTTGTGATGCAGCTTGGACTTCAGTTTGTGCTTCAGTGGGTTCCGATACCGCATCCTCGATCGAAGTTTGCTGGGGTGGCTTTTGAGCTTGCTTTCTTTTGCTCAAAACAGCCCGTTGAATTGTCAGCAAAATTTTCCCCTCTTGTTGATTAATTTCACCGTCAGCCTCGATGATCTCAGTGCATCGCTTTAAAAGTGGTTCGGCAAAGTCAAGTTCGAGTTGTTCGAGTAAAATATCCAACTTGGGAAGTAATTTAGACTTATTTGTCACAGCTTCAATCTCAGCTAAAGTCCTGGGATTTAAATTCGCCGCTCGTAATTCCGGTAATAACTCATCCCATCGGGTGAATTTTTTGCTCGCATAGACGACATACACCAAAATCCAATCCATCACCGTTTCTTGTGCGATCGCTGTCTCTAAATATTGCTCACTTTCCGCTTGCAATACCTCTTGTAAATCTTCGAGCTTGGTTTCGATTTCCGAGGAATCGAGATCGGCTTCATAAAACCGACAAGCACCGTATCCCAGCGCGTAAATCATTGCCGCACTGGCGCTAGCATTAATTACCGCACCCGCCAACGGAATATTGCTGACAAGCGTAACTCCAGCTTCGATCGCTAAATTGCTACCCAAGGATAAACCGAAAATAGCGACAACTTCTTTTTGGCGATCGCTCGATTGCAAATCCTTTCCATAGGTGGCAGCTATTTGATAAACCAACTCGGCGGATAACACCGTCATTGCCGCTAAATCCATGCCAGCCAATGCCAAAGCTGCGCCCGGAACTAAACTGCTAACCAAGCCACTTCCTGCCGCTAGCAAGGCTTTTTCCACCATTAAGCGATGTGCGATTTCTTGAGGTTTCTCGTGAGGATATTGGCGCTGCAACTCTCGAACTTGCGCCTCGGCAGTCACGACATCAACTTTATTGATCGCATTAACTAACCAGTCGATTTTGAAATTTTCAGTCAGTTTTTTCAGGATAGGACTCTGCGAAATAAAAACTAGAGATGAACCAAAAAAATTGGGAACTTGCATTGCTGCACTTCCCGCACTCGCCGCTGCATTCCCCACCGCACTCGCGGTATTAACAAAAATCGCACTTCCAGCACTAACGGCGGCATTCCCCACCGCACTCGCCGTATCAACAATCGCACTTCCAGCAGTGCCGGCTGCATTCCCCACCGCACTCGCCGTATTAACGATCGCACTTCCGGCATTGCCTACCGCACTGGCGGTATTAACAACAATCGCATCTCCAGCACTGCCTACCGCATTCCCTACCGCACTCGCAGTATTAACGATCGCACTTCCGGCATTCCCTACCGCACTGGCGGTATTAACAACAATCGCATCTCCAGCACTGCCTGCTGCATTCCCTACCGCACTGGCGGTATTAACAATCGCACTTCCGGCATTCCCTACCGCATTCCCTACCGCACTCGCCGTTGCAGAGACGGCTCCGAAAACGGAACCGAACCAATTAGATTTATCCCCTGGTTCAGCCTGCACCTCCGATTTGGATCGATCCTTGGTTTCTGATACTTCGCTTGCTGAGAGAACTTCTGGTGAGTGGGTGCTGTCTTTTTTGCTTTCGTTGTTATCTAGCATGGCTTTACTGTGGGTTGAGATTTTCAATGCAGCTTTTTCAGCAATGCGTTGGATTGACACTCCCCACTCGCCTACAGATGGGGATTCGTTTCCTGGTAATAGTGTAGCGCGATCGTCCCGCTGGCTAGTTTTCGTCTTTTGCAGTGCCAGCAGGACGATCCCGATCCCTCATCTTTCAACCATTAAACCATGACCGAAGACATCAATTCATCGCTCATTTCAAAATTCGCCGTCACACTTTGCACGTCGTCCAAATCTTCCAGTGCATCCATTAACTTAAGGAGCGATCGAGCTTTTTCAGGAGTGTCTATTTCCACGGTATTGCTCGGAATCCAGCGAGTTTCCGACTGCAAAACTGCAAAACTTTTTTGTTTCAAAACATCAGCCAACTGTTCCAAATTAGCCACGCTTGTAAATACCTCTGCACCTTCAGTATCCTCATCAATTAATATCAAATCATAAGATTCCGCAGCCGCCTCTAGGGACGCTTCAAACAATTGTTCCTCATCAATTGGGCCGCGTACCGTACAAACTCCTTTGTGGTCGAACATCCAGCCCACACAACCAGTTTCGCCCAGGTTGCCGCCATTTTTAGTAAAAGCTTCTCGCAAGTCAGCCGCTGTGCGGTTGCGGTTGTCTGTCAGCGCTTCAATTAGAATAGCAACCCCGCCAACGCCGTAACCTTCGTAGCGAATAGCTTCTAAATCCGAACTTCCCCCCGCCAAGCCGGCACCTTTGGCGATCGCCCTTTCTATGTTTTCATTAGGAATATCGGCCGCCTTGGCTTTTTCAATAGCCGTCCGCAGTTGAAAATTGCCAGCGGGATCGGGAACTCCACTGCGGGCCGCGACAATAATTTCGCGAGATATTCTAGCAAAAACCTTGCCTTTAACGGCATCAACTCTAGCTTTTTGGCGTTTAATATTCGCCCACTTACTGTGTCCAGCCATACCGATTTAAGATTTTCGATTTAAAATGTGCGATCGAGATTAAACAATAACACCCAGATTCGGACTAATCAGATTAACGTAGGGTGCTCTTCTGCCGCGCACCTTACACACATAGCATAAAATGCGATTTTTCGCACGAATCTCAACTTTAATTAAACCGGATCACGGTTTCAGAGTCAGTCAGGTGAGAAGTATCGCCATTAAGTGCGATCGACCATTCTCCCTCGCCCCGCACCACTTTCACCAAACAGCACAAAGAAGCGTTAATTTCCGTTTCTGCACAGCCCGCCAGCCCGATCGCAGTTCCTAAAACCGACGCACCGTGACCTACTAATAACATATCTTCGGGAAACTCAGCCGCGAGGCGTTTAGCAGTTTCCCCCGCCCTTTTGAGACAAGCTTCCCCTGTTTCGGGATAATTAGCAATACCGCCTTTGTAGGAAGCATCAATCCTGGGAAAACGCCTGCACAAAGCTTCGACGGACTCAGTTTCCGGCATTTCTGTCATCCATTCAGGATTCAGCCATTCACACAGTCCCCACTCTAGTTTAATTGATAAATCGAGAGCTTCTGCCGCGTGATTTGCTGTTTGGACAGTTCGCAGAAAAGGGGAAGCAAAAATATGAGAAATTCCTTCACCTTTGAGGCGATTGGCTAGTTGTTTGGCTTGAACGTGACCGTCTTCGGAAAGGTGAGGATCGTAGCGGCGTTCGGCGGTAAGAAACCAATCGGGGTTAACGAAGTCGATGCGGTTTCCGTGTCGTGCGATCCAGACTGTTTGTGGCATGAGTTGGTTTTAGTTTGGCTTCTAGGTGTAATATTATATCAAAGATGCTGATTTGGGATCTTTCTGAAATTCGAGTGGGATGAAAACAAGTTAATCCGTAGGGTGCGGATCTGCGACATCTTAGATATAACTTGCATATTTTTGAGGGCGACGCACCTTACTGACGAGAAGATTATGTGTACCACATCTACATGGAATATGCTGTATATCAAATATCTTGAAGTTTATGAATAAGAATAAAACAGGGATGAACGATGAACTGCGATCGGAATATGATTTGAGGAAGTTACGTGTAAGAAGGGTAGGCTCTGGACGAAAGACCTTTGGGGGAGCATCTCAATGAAAGCAGCAAAGCTCGAAATTGGAATTAGGAGTCAGGAGTCAGGAGCCAGGAGAAAAGAGTCAGAAGGAAGAAGAAAGAAGTGTTGTTGCAAATATGAGATACTCCCGACCTTTGGTGGTCTAAATATTCGTTTAGAACCGGATGTTGCAGAGATGTTTCCAGATTCTGAAGCAGTGAATGAAGTTCTGCGGTTTTTGATGAGAATTACTAAATAAAACGTAGTGTCTGAGAAATAAGCTCGTCCCTCTATCCGTGCGGCTTTTTTTTCAAGCATCCACTCTAACATGGATTTTAAAATTATCAAAAATATGCGGAAACTGTGCGTTATAGTTCCACAACTATTTGACACTGCGCTAAAATTACATCAGTCACTCTGTATTGTCGAATGGCTCAATCTATAAAGCAACTTCACGCCCAAATTCAAGCCATGAAAGCACGATTCGGTTAAGGCGATCGTGCTTTCATGGCTGAATCAATCCAACGGTAATCTCAGCGACTTTGAACAATCGCAGAAATTGCCGAGGAAACGGAGGGATATCAGTGGGGCGAAATTGACACAGCAAATGAGTTTCAACCCCTCAGCGAAGAAGAAACGATCGCCTTGAGTCTCGCAGCCTTGCAAGATTACCAAACAAACAAGACGGGCCGAAGAGCACGATCGGTTTCAGGAATGGGCCGATAGTTTAGGAAGCGATCGTTTTGGCTACCTATGCCAAAATAAAGTTAGAAAATAAAGTTAACCATTCATCATAACTTTTATGACTCTTACACTCACCTTACCCCCCCAAATCGAAGCACTGCTGCGCCAACGGGCGGAAAGTACAGGACAAGATATAACCAGCGTTACCCTAGCTGTTATCGCGTTCGGACTTAGCTTTGATGAAAGCGATTTCTTCGAGGCATTAGAAGGGATTCAACGCGGACTTGATGACTTCGATCGGGGTCAGTTTTCTACTCTGGAAGAGTTTGTCGATAGACAAAACCAGAAATACGGACTTTCTTTGGAAGCATAATGTATCGCATTGACTTTTCCAGTACAGCTCAATCTGAAGCTGATGCAGCGTTTCTGAACTTTTCCCAATTCACGACTCCCGAACGCGCTCAAGCATGGTATCAGGGCCTGATTAAAGCGATTTCCTCACTGAAAGAAATGCCGCGTCGTTGTGTTTTAGCCCGTGAAAACGCGTTTTTCAGCCAAGAGATTCGCCAGCTTCTGTATGGAAGTGGTAAAACCACGTATCGCATACTCTTCACTATTTTTGACGATCAACCCATACCAACGGTGAGGATTATCCACATTCGCCATGCAGTCCAGCGTGCGATTGGCGAACCCCAAGATGAGGCATGACCTTATGCTTAGCTTATCTAATTTTTTTGAAATAAGCGATCGCAAATTGCCATGCCCTCCGCAGCCGCGAATTACATTCACCCCCTAACTCGCAGCATCTTATTCCCGCCTTTTTGAAACTCATAAGGAGCCTCTTGAATTTCTACACTAAAACTTCTCTTTTTTAATTCGGTGATAATCGGATTTAAGTGATCTGATTCTTCCCCGCTAAAACTCTGCAATAGAGGGAATACCCGGACTTCCTTCGCAACCCGACACATTTCTGTAATTGCTGACCGATGAAATTCTTCCGAAAGCAGGTGAGAATAAGCAAATAAGAAATGGCTGCACAAAGCTAAATCGAATTGACCGTTCTCGAAAGGCAAAACTGGCAACTCAGCATTAATGTAGCGGCCTTGTTGCAAGCCTGATGGAAAATCTTCTAAAAATTCCTGCATCGCCTTCATTCGCACTTCGCCTAGCTGGTAGGGCGATTCAAAATTATTCCACAGGTAGCCGTCTACATTGGCTTTAACACCGTCAATCACAGTTTGATATGTTTCTTGGATGCGATCGCCAATTTCCACCGCAGTAAACTGATAAACTGGATCGCAAGAAATTACCTTGTTACCTTGGCGAGTCATTTCCGCATTGAAACTCGCCGGGCCGCCCGCACAATCAAGAATTGCTAGCTTGAGGTCACTTGAGGTCAAGCTAAACATTCCTATGTATTCATCCAAGCAGCGCCCCCAGGGAATTACTTTATCCAATTTTAGTGACACTTGTCTTTGTCCTGCAGATAGAATTATCTAATATTTTACCTCAAATTAGGGCGGTTTTTTCCTATCTCCTTTCTTCGGCGGGTTGATTTGTATGCGGACTTATGTATGAATAATTTTGCTCAAACGAGATATTAATCCTGACAACAGTTGGCGGGCTTTACACTTTCTTTACAAACAAGGCACAAAATAGTTAAGTACGATCGCACAATTTTTATGCTTGCACCTGTGGATTTTGCAGCAAAGCGAGGCTACACTGGACAGCAGGGAAAATAAACTAAAATCAACTAGCTAAATGGCTCTTGTTCATTGACAGGCTGCAACCAGGGAAGAAAGATGAAACATACCATTCAAACCGCTACAAGTCTGAGTTTGTCAGCACTCCTGGTGCTATTGAGTTCGCTGCCCAGTAGAGCTCAGTTGCCGGCCGTCAGAACTCCAGCAGGAACTCCTAACCCAAACAGGCCGAGAGTACCGCCGCCGCCACCTGCGGGATCGAGTTTGCCGGCGAGCGGCAATTCGGGTTCGCTGACACAAGAAGCAGCTTATACTTTAGGGTCGGGCGATCGCATTGCTTTAGAGATATTCGGCGTCCCTGAATTCAGCAGAGAATATCAAGTGTTAGTTGACGGGACGCTCAATTTGCCAATCATTCGCAGCGTCTCAATTCAAGGGTTGACGCTGCAACAAGCTGCTAACGTAATTACCCAGCGATACGAACCCTTCATCAATGTTCCCGTTGTTACCGTGACTCTGATGGTCGCTCGCCCCCTAAATATAGGTCTTGCAGGTGAAGTTACTCGCCCGGGTTCCTACAAGATTAATCCCACTAGAGATGGAGGAGGAGTAAAATTCCCGACTTTGATGGAAATGCTGCAACTTGCACAAGGGGTGACATCAGCAGGAGATATGCGAAATGTCCAAATTCGCCGTCCCCGCAGAGGCGGGCCAGAGCAAGTTACTAATGTTGATTTGCAGGATTTTTTAGACACGGGAAATTTGCGTCAAGATGTCACGATTCGAGATGGAGATACAATTTTTGTACCGACAGCAAGGGCCCTTAATACTCAAGAAGTTCGTCAAAGAGCCAGTGCTAATTTTTCCGCTGATATTACTAAACCAATTGGTGTGGTAATTGTCGGGGAAGTAAACCGGCCGGGGCCTTATACTGTATTTGCTTCGGATGTGCGATCGAGCAACCAACAAACAGAGTTGAGTTTTGTATCTATCGACCAACAGCAAGGAGCAGTTGTGGGCTTACCAACGATAACTAGAGCATTGAAAATTGCTGGTGGTATCACTACAGAAGCTGACATTCGCCGCGTGCAAATCCGCCGCCGAGTCAGAGGTGGCAATGAACAAACTATCATGGTAAATCTGTGGGATTTGCTGCAAAAAGGCGACGCCACTCAAGATATTTTGCTGCAAGAAGGAGATAGCGTAATTATCCCGACGGCAGCTACTGTAGACTTAGCTGAAGTTTCTCAAGTGGCAAATAGCAGTTTTTCTCCGAACGCCATTAGCATCAATATTGTAGGAGAAGTAATTAGGCCTGGGGCTTTGGAGGTGCGGCCTAGTACATCCCTGCACCAAGCTTTGCTGACCGCAGGCAGTTTCAATCAATTGCGGGCTAAAAAAGACAAGGTAGAACTATTGCGATTGAACCCCAACGGTACTGTTTCTCGCCGCACGATCGAGGTGGATTTTGCTCAAGGCTTGAATCCTAATAATAACCCAACTCTCCGCAACAATGATGTGATTCTGGTAGCGCGATCGGGCTATGCTAGGGTAGGAGACAATATCAACAGTTTCTTGCAGCCAATAACAGGAGTAGCAACTGGGGTTAACACTGTTGGTGGCATTTTTACGGGGTTTCAAGCAACTATCAACGCTTTTGAAAACTTATTTTTGGGAGGGGATTTCCAGCGGCGAAATCAGCTCAGACAGCTTCGCGAACAACGTCAAGACAGACAAGAGCAACGTCAAGACAGACTGCTAGACAGAGAGCTACAACGTGAAGACAGACAGCGGCAAGCTGAAGACAGATTGCTGCAACTTGAAGACAGACGCTTGCAACTCGAAGACAGACAGCGGCAAATAGATATTGAGAATCAGCAGCTTCTGATTCAGCAGCAGCAACTTCAGCAGCAAAATCAGCAGCAGCAAATGCAGCCACAGCAAATTCAGCCAACTACTCCTTGATAAGACTCGGGCGTTGAAAGTTAGCCACCCTCTTTATGAATCGGCGGTTGAAACCGCTGCAAAGAGTCAAACTTTCGTCCGAGCAAAGGGGGACTAAGAAATAAAGGGGGTATTAAAACCGGATTTGCTTTACATGGCACATCCCAAATCTAAGGCAAACATCCTAGGCGTTTCATACCGTAAATCAGCAACGCCAATTAATCAACCTTTCCTTCCCAACAACTGCGGTTGCAAAACCTGATTTAATTTGCCGCTGCGAAACCCCTCCAAATCCAAAGTCGCGTACACAAAACCAAAATCCTGAAACACTGCCACCAATGCAGGCAAATCCGTATTTAGCACAAACTCCTGAATCTCCTCTGCGGGTAACTCAATGCGCGCCGTATCTCCGTCCGATCGCACTCGCAAATTTTTTAGTCCCAACTGCCGCAAATACCGTTCGGCGCGCCCCACTCTTTGCAACTTTCCAACGGTGATTTCTTCGCCGTAAGGAAAGCGCGAACTCAAACAAGGTTGAGCCGGTTTGTCCCACCAAGGCAAATCCAATTCTTTTGCCAACTGCCGCACTTCAAATTTAGTCATGCCTACTTCTGCTAAGGGCGATCGCGCGCCGCGTTCCTTCGCAGCCTGAATCCCCGGACGGTAATCCTTTAAATCGTCACCATTAACCCCATCCACCACATAAGGATAACCCTTTGCTAGTGCTAGGGGTTTCAAAGTATCATGGAGTTCGCTTTTGCAGAAATAGCAGCGGTTAACTGGGTTAGAAGTATAATTGGGATTTGCCATTTCCTGAGTTTCTACTTCCTGGTGGGCAATGCCAATTTCGGCTGCTTGAATCCGTGCATCTTCTAAATCTTCTGGCAGTAAAGACGGCGACACAGCCGTCACTGCCAAAGCGCGATCGCCCAACACATCAAAAGCGATTTTGGCTACCAAAGTGCTGTCAATTCCGCCGGAGTAGGCAATCAAAGCCCGTTCCATTTGTGCGAAAATATTTTTTAATTCTTCGAGTTTTTCTACTAACATGATTTCAACTTTTATTACTGCTATTCTGGATCGATACCGAGGGCTGCCAATCGACCCAAAAGCTCTTGATTTCGCTGTCTTTCCTGTTCCAGCAGCGTCTCGGCTAACTCTTTGTCTTGCTGTTGGCGATCGACCCGCTGGCGTTCATTTTCTGCCCGTTCTTCGGGCCACAAAAGCAACTCGCCCGCCGTATTCCACCAGCGCAGCCAATATCCCGTTCTCCCTTCGCGAGTTCCCTGCCAAACTCCCAAAAATAGATTTAATCCAGGTATTAAATAACGGCTGTTTTCATCAGGATTTTGATTGTCATAACGCTCTGATTCAAGCGCATAAACTTCTATTCTGCCTGTATGCGGTCGAAAAATGACATAGCGAGGAACTTTGATTACTTGTTCGTAAAAAAACCACTTACCGATTTCTTCTGTGTGTTCCACAGAGTATTCATCGCCGTAAGTAGCTGATAAAAATTCCATCACTACAAAAGGGACTGTTCCTTCGGTATGAGGCGTGTAACTGCGGCGGGGATAGTTGTGAGGCCTCTTTTGAACCGGCTGCACGTACATCCAGTCTGGGGCTTTGCAAATAGTGCGATCGTCCACAGCAGCACACAAAGCAAAATTAGAAACTATTAGTGCGTCTTGCATTAGTTCCGGGCAATCCACTACAGACTGGCGCAAACCGTTAGCTAGCAAGGGATGGTCTATATCGTCTACAGGGTCGTCTGGTAGGATGAAATCATCGGGTAGCAGAGGCCAAGTAATCTTGAGCTGCGATATCGGTTTGTGAATTATAGTAGTCATAAGTCACCTCATTTTACCAATAAAAATTTTAGTTTTAGTCGAGATTTCTGAGCGATCGCCTCCTTTATATTTTAGCGTGATAATTTGATATACTCACACTTTTGAAAGTAGCGAAGGCGCGTTTTAAAATTCCCTACGGGAAAATATGGCGATCGCAATTGACAACAGCAGCACCACATACAGCAAACCGTAGCCAGCATCTGTAATCAAACCTGCCAAGTAAGGAACTTGTCCGTAAACAGCATCATTTCTCAAATTGAATCTGGCTAAATCCGGCAAAACCAGATAAAGTCCCATCATCAATTGTTCAAGACCAGGATTTTTAGTTAACTTGCCCAAAGCCACTAAATCCCGCGTAGAATGTCCCATCAAATAAACGCCAAATGTCAGTAAAGTTGCCAACAGCGAACTGCTGAACACCCCAAATAAAATCCCTACACCAGCCATCAGACATAGCTCAAACCAGATAAACAGCGAAGCGATTAAAATGCTTTCCAAAGGGAAAGGAATGCGGCTCAAACTCAGAATAGCCAGATAGATAACAGTCATTGCTGCTACAAGCACCGCCAGCACCGCCGACAGTCCTAAGTGCTTGCCCACAATTAACTCAGCCCGACTTATCGGCTTAGCAACTAACAGATAAACAGTCCGCTTTTCAATTTCTTTGTTCACCAGTCCGGTAGCCACAAAGACTGTGGCAATTAGACCGAGAATGCTCATAGCAGCTAAACCGACATCTAAGATAATTTTATTTTCGGTTGTCGCCGCCAATTCCGGTATCAACCGTACCGAGGCGCCCATCAACAGAGCAAAAATAATAATTAAGTAAAGGATGCGATCGCGAATTACTTCCCAAAATACATTGGTCGCGACTGTCAAGATTCTTCTCAAATTCATCTAGTTATTAACCCACTGGAAACTTTTGCCATACTTTTAGTGTAAGGAAGAGGGAAGAAGGAAGAAGGAAGAAAAAAGAGGGAAGAAGGAAGAAAAAAGAGGGAAGAAGGAAGAGGGAAGAAAGAGGATTTTTTCCATCTCAGACTCTCAGACTCTCCCACTCTCCCGCTATACCGATCGCAATTAGTTAACAGAGACAGACTCAAACTTGACTGTCCCCCGCCGTTCCATCTTTTTTCTGTCCGGGTTGAGAGCGTTTGATGGCATCGCAGGTTACAGTCGCCCTATTGGCCACTTCGAACACCTCGCAAGATTTGGTAAACGAATATATTTCCGGTCTAAAAACCACTCCCAGCCAAGTTGCCTGCATCTCTAACTGATAGCGGGACGCTCCTTGGACGATCGAAGTTTTGACATCCCACCTCCCATCTTCTGCGACTACCCCAGTTGTTTTTAAGGCTTGATTCCGCAGAAAAAATCGCTCGTTGTCAATATCTATTAACATTTGCTCTACTTGCGCCCACGGTTTGGTGCGGGCTTCATTTTGCAGGTATCGCTCCATTTCATTGAGGATGACAACTCCTCGGGAGCGATTAATAGTTGGCCGTTGAAATGTCACCACATAATCGCTTTGCCTTAAATCCTGGGATAAAACGCTCGGATACTGTTGTATCCAACCTTGAATTAAAAAGTGAAAAGCAAACCAACAGGAAAACAGCAGGTGAACTAGAGTAATCATCAAAAACTGAGGGCGCACCAACGACCTGATACCTTCCCGTTTTGACTCGCTATTCCAAATCTCTATTATAGCAAGAACGACTACTGCTATAATTGGGCCGGATATCCATGCTATTTCCTTTCTATCCGACGGCAATCTTACCAGCAACCACAACCCAATTAAAATGCTTGTCACCCACGGACTCAGACTTACTCCTTTAATCACAAAAGGTTGCTGACTTGTCAGTAAACCCATTGAAAGTGTAAAAAATAACCAGCTCATATCAAAAAGCAGAGTTCTCGTCCGCCAGTCAGTGACTGCCGCCACTGTCAGCAAAGCTAAAAAGATGCTGAGTAGTAAAGGAGTCTTCCAGTGAACAACTTTAGGCGGAATCATCGCCTTTTGGATTTTTTTATTGGTTTCCCAAAGGTTGTTCGTCAGCTTAGTGAGTTGCTGAGTGACATCTAAAAATTGCTTCATCATAAATTTCAATAGACGCTTTGCAAAAACAACACGGTTAAAATAACGACATTGCTAACAGTGTGGGCGATTAAAATTCCCCCAAACTGGGTAGTTACTTGAAAAGTTCTTTTGGGAGGACGGCGGGTGAGGGTGGGCGGGCCTAAAAACTGAGGTTGGGAAGCTTTTTTATTGCCGACAACCATGTTTTCTATGAATTCTAAGCCCTGCCATTTAGCTAGAAAAGTTACTGCTAATACGGAGAGTGCTATCATAGTTATTGGAGCGTAAACATTATCCCCACGTCCTAATAAAATATAACCGATAAGCTGTTCCCGCAATTCTTTGCTAAGAACGCTTTCAATGCCGAAGAAAACTAACCAGCCTACGCAAGTGCAAGATAGATTGAGGATGGCTGTATATTCAATGCTGGTTTTGGGGCCGAGTTTAAGTAATTTTTGCAAAAACCACGATTCGATCGCGATCGCCAAAAACATAATTAAAATTTGCACCAAAACAGTCCGAAATGGGAAAACACTCGCAATCATAAGCCTTTAGGTATATCAGTCCGTGTTAAATTTTAATTGTACAGCACAAACGGAATAATCTTAACCGAAGGTTTGAGCACCTGATTGCGTTAGATCGCTGCTTAAAAGATTGGGGGTTAGGACTTATCGTATAATCTGTTGAGATCCGCCAACAGAATGGAAAAATTAAACATTCAAGGCGCGCGATCGAATACCCACCCCGATAGACTCAAACAACTGCTGATTATGGTAAGGAATGGCATTGGTATTCGGACAGCCTCATCCCGTTCGGAACGCGCCGCAGGTCAGATTCACGTCTACGACGGCGCTGGTAAAGGCAAGTCTCAGGCAGCTTTGGGAGTAGTGTTGCGCTCGATCGGGCTGGGTATCAATTCAGACTCGCCCACGCGAGTCTTGTTGCTGCGCTTTCTCAAAGGCCCCGGCCGCTCCTACGACGAAGACGGGGCAATAGAAGCCTTGCAACGGGCATTTCCGCACTTGATCGACCAAGTGCGTACCGGCCGTGCCGAATATTTTGGGGCCGAAGCAATCACCCGCTTCGATCGCGCCGAAGCTCAGCGAGGCTGGGATATCGCCAAAGGAGCGATCGCAAGCTCGCTCTATTCCGTCGTGGTACTAGACGAACTAAACCCCGTATTGGACTTGGGTTTGCTGCCTGTTGACGAAGTAGTCCAAACCCTCAAAAACAAACCAGAATATTTAGAAGTCATCGCCACAGGCCGAGCGGCCCCCGAAGCTTTGCTGGAGATTGCCGACTTACACTCAGAAATGAAGCCCCACTATCACCCTGCTGCGGCAGATCATCATATTTCCGGTATCGAAATATACACGGGAGCGGGGAAAGGCAAGTCTACGAGCGCTTTGGGCAAAGCTTTGCAGGCAATAGGTAGGGGTATCAGTCAAGACCAATCTCACCGGGTGTTAATCGTGCAATGGCTCAAAGGTGGCACCGGTTATACAGAAGATGCGGCGATCGCAGCTTTGCGGCAAAGCTACCCGCAGCTAGTAGACCACCAGCGGTGCGGCCGAGATGCTATAGTTTGGCGGGGGCAACAGCAAGAGCTAGACTGCATAGAAGCAGAACGCGGCTGGGAAATCGCCAAATGTGCGATCGCCAGTGGCTGGTACAAAACGATTATTCTCGACGAACTCAATCCCACAGTAGACTTAGAACTGCTGCCGGTAGAGCCGATCGTCGAAGCCCTGCTACGCAAGCCGCGGGATACAGAAATTATTATCACCGGGCGCTGCCACAAACCCCACGCTTACTTTGACTTGGCAAGCGTACACTCCGAGGTATACTGTCACAAACACTACGGCGATCGGGGCGTAGAACTAAAGCGGGGCGTAGACTTTTAAAGCCCGGAGCGGTACTCGGTTCAATCCGGGTCAGAATTATTAAATGATGGCCCTGCCTGGAAAACCGGAAATTGCCACAAAGCCTTGTTAGCAAGTAACCAATCTCCCAATTTCCCTGGTCTTCCCGATCACCCAGATCTGCCTTTTTTAATCTTTAATTTCCTCCCCCGGACGCGATCCCCGACCGCCAACCCAGAACGGAACATTAAGAATATGAGCCGCGTCTTATGGAGCGTGAGCACCTGAGACAGTGCACCAGGATTATTAAAGGGTGAAGACATTGAATATAAAAGCTTACAAGCAAAACAACCGCGAGGGAGAAAGTCTAGACAGGGTTAACGCCAGTAGGCTAGACTTGCGGCTGGCAAACAGGTTAAACTACAGCGGAATCCAAACATTCGGTGTTCTAGGCAGTGTCTGTAGTCGCACCAGCGATGACCAACAAGTAGAGGAGTGAAGCTTTATGACAACGTTAAATGACGATTCTAATCAACTAGATTTAAACCTTCCGGGACTGAGCCCGGATACAATCTTCGCCGCAGGCGGGGCGGATTTCGTTAGAACTTCCACCCTGGGCGGCAGCTTAATATTTGGCCAAGCCGATAACGATACTCTGATTTCAGTTGGCCCGAACGATACACTGTACGGCGGCGAGGACGAAGACTCAATCAGATCCCAGCGGACTCCGGCTTTGCTGTTTGGCGACACAGGCAATGACACCATAGTCGCTGAAGCCCGCGCTAGCCTGTACGGCGGTGGGGGAGAAGATTTCGTCCAAGGTACTGTCGAAGCTAACCTCATGTTTGGTAATGAGGGCGCAGATACGATGCTGGGAGGGGCCCAGAGAGCAGATTCCCTCTACGGCGGTAAGGACAATGACTCGATCGGCTTCTTCATCGCAGGGGGTGGCAACAACCTCGGTCTTCCCCTAACCGGAGGCTTCGCTGGCAATGAAGGCAGCAACTACTTGCGGGGAGATTTGGGCGACGACTTAGTTGTAGGTATCAATGTAAGAGACAGTCTCTTTGGCGGTAAAGGCAACGATACCCTAAGAGGTGTCGCCAGCAACAGCTACCTGTCGGGCGATCTGGACGACGACATCTTATTCATTACCAACCGTACCCAGACAAGCCCGTTTGCTCAGGGCAGCGTCATTACGATCGGCATTGAGAGAACCACCTTGATTGGCGGTGGCGGCAACGATTCTCTCACCGGCGGTATCGGCGAGTTTGAGGCCGGCAGAAACTTCTTAGACGGCGGCGACGGCAACGACACGATCAGGGTTTTCGCAACTTCTGATACCGCGCTGGGAGGTGCAGGCGACGACTTAATCCGGTCGGAGACGGCACTGAATCTAACTTTGAGCGGAGGCGCCCAGAGTTCATTTGGAGGCTTCGCGGGTCGCAACTCGCTCGACGGCGGAGTAGGCAATGACACGATCGTTGCAGCTTTTGCGACTGATACAATGATCGGTGGTGAAGGCAACGACAGCCTGAGCGGTACCTTTACTAACGCAGCCGGTGGAGATGGCAACGATACTATCAATGCTACCGCTGCCATTTTTGCTGGTACTGGTACTGCTTTGATTACTCTCGAAGGCGGACTGGGAGGCGATCTGTTAATTGGCTACACCAATCCTACTGGCAGCAGCTTCACTGTCACCAACCTCATGAACGGTGGCGTGGGAAGTGACACCATCTTCTTTGGCAGCGAGCGCGATCGCCTGATTGGCAACTTGGAGGGTAACGACTTCATCTCCTACGCTAGCGGCGTCAGCTTTGCCGGTCTTACAGCGCCAAACTTGATTACCGATACCTTAGGCAGCAACTTCATTACTGGTGGCAACGGCACTGATGTGATCACTACTGGTAGCGGGGATGACATCCTGTTCGGCGACTCATCCAACGCTACCGACGCCGCTGGAGGAGCCGGGGACGATACCTTAAATTCCGGTGCCGGAAACGACACGCTCCTGGGCGGGTTTGGTAACGACTATTTGATCGGCGGCGAGGGTAACGACTCTCTCGGCGGCGGGCCTGGTGCTGACACCCTGATTGGTGGCTCAGGCAATGACAGCTTCTACTACAACAACTTCGGCGAGGGCGCCGTGGGTACTAACGTAGACCAAATCGGCGATTTTACGAGCGAAGACCAGTTTATCTTCCAAATCAATGGCTCCAACGGCTTCCCGAACTTGAGGGGAGTGAAAAATACGAATCAACTTTCTTCGCAGGCGTTCTTGGCGCTTGAGAGTGGGCAGTACAACGGCAGTTTTGGTCCAGCCGGGGCGGGTGCGTCAGATTCGTTCGTCTTTTATGAAAATGAAACCGGACGACTAGGATTTGACTCTAACGGTTTTGGTACTGCTGACGGAGTAGTTACCCTGGCAATTCTGAATGGCAGACCGGGCGTGACGGCTGCTGACATTACCCTGATTTAATTTGGGTAAAAGTGGGTGGGATCGATTCTGAAACATCGCCCTACCAACTCTCAAAACTAATTGTGCTTTGTTTCGAGCTGGGGATATCCATCCCTGGCTTTTTTGTGGGCATTGGGAATTGGGCCGAAAAGTAGAATCTGTAGGGGCGGGTTCACCCATAAATTTTGCCACCCATCAATAATCTTGATAAACCCGCCCCCACCCAACGAATAACCCCGATCGACCATAGTCGCCCAACCGTTAAATTTAATTAATGGGGAATTGGGCCTTTATAGCATGGGGAATTGAGCCGAAAATTAGAATCTGTAGGGGCGGGTTCACCCATGAATTTTGCCACCCATCAATAATCTTGATAAACCCGCCCCCCAACTCAAAGACGATACCAGTCAAAAAGGAAGGTAAAAACAATGAAAACAATTAAAGACCTAGATATTGTTGCTTTAACTGAAGATTTAGAAGCCACCCATTTTGAAACAAAACAAATCATTAAATTATCAGAGATATGGGTTGAAGACCCCATCCTTTTAGGACGGCTTTAATTTCTTAAATCCATTCTTAAACATCAGGAAATTCCTAGTATTTGTGGTATACTACAATAGTCAAGGTTAAACTCCTTCGCCATCGTGAAACAGGGACTCAGACACACTTTTAGGCGTTAACCGGGGGACAAAGAGCGGCGAAAACTCTATAAACAGCTAGAGGCTTAATACAGTCTCACAACCAGAAAAATAAACAATTTACTTTTGTTAGGTAGGGTAGGGCATACCCAAACTCGCTTGTCAATATCCTAGTACGCTTTTGGAGATAGGCCCTAGGCGGGTGACTGCGAATCAGACTCGTTAATTGGTAGGATTTCTACGGTTAAAAGGTTTGAGTATTGCCGTAAGGACGCAACACTTAAAGGTCAGTCGCTGAATTAAGAATCCCCATCCTTTAGGTTGGGGAGTGTCAAATAAAGGACAAGTAGGAACGGTCGTGATGGAATTTGATGGCAGTGCTTTTGAGGTAGAATTTTCTCATCAAGATGGCACAACTTATGCAATCGAAACAATTCCAGCCACAAAATTAATGCTTTTACACTATGAGTTAGTAGAATCTGTAGGGGCAGTTACCCGATGAATTTTGCCACCAATAATCTTTATAAACCCGCCCCTACATATTGGTACAAATGATTTAGGCTAATTATAAAAAAAATCCCGCAAACATATCGTTTGCGGGATTTTGTAGGCAGGAAACTTGTAGGGAATACTGTTACTAAGCTCGGTCTACAATCTCTTTTGCTTTATCTTTGAGGTCTTCTTTCAGGTGAATTGCTGATGCTTCATCCTGCTTGGCTTGACCTTCTAATTTATCTTTCTGATTGCCTGTAACTTCGCT
Source organism: Microcoleus sp. B5-D4 (assembly GCF_036705145.1). Lineage (NCBI taxonomy): Bacteria > Bacillati > Cyanobacteriota > Cyanophyceae > Oscillatoriales > Microcoleaceae > Microcoleus > Microcoleus sp. B5-D4. Next base: position 108,923 of record NZ_JAUBTV010000017.1, read on the forward strand.
AACAGCTTCTTGGATTTTGCCTTCAATATTCTTCGCTGTTGCTTCGACTCTATTTTCAATGTTCATAATTTTTTATTCTAACTCTACAACTACTAATATATGATTTTAAAGTTGAGTTTGTATCTCTCTTTAGATAGACTTGCTGTTAACTTTATAGATATCCGGTAGGGAGACGGCACCGTGCCCTTCTTCGTGTCAACTTAAGCTCAAACCAAGTTACAGATTGCTGTTTGACTATTAAGGCCAGATCCCCCCTAACCCCCCTTCTTAAGGGGGGGACAGGAAGCCTCTTTAAGTCAACCCCTACTCCCCAACAATCAGGGGGATTTAGGGGGATCTAGACTCGACTATTAGCGAGATTTCTCAAGGGTTTTAGTCTTAAGTTGACACGACGAAAGGCACTGCCGTGTCCCTAGGGAGAAATATAAGTTGCAGGTTCGATCGCAACTTCGACAAGTTTATTTTTCGAGGAAAGACCTGATTTAATGCCGATAGCAGATTTCGGCACTTTAAACTTTTTGGCCAACAGCATGATTAATTCTTGGTTTGCTTTACCCTCCACAGGCGGCGATTTGAGATGTATTGTGAGGCTGCCGTCGGGTTGTTCTGCGATGCTTTGCTGTTTGGAATTCGGTTTAACTTTGACTGTGAAAATTTTCATGTGACTAATAACTAATAACTAATGACTAATGACTAATAAGGAATGAGAATTAAATAACTTCCACTCTTGAAAGTGGGATGGGCGTCCCGCCCGTCCTTTTTGGACGGGCGGGACG